>JAQEDJ010000001.1 GCA_027669525.1 Coriobacteriaceae bacterium AM48-5
CGGTTGCGGCTCCCACAGTCGCGCCTGCCGCACCGGAGCCCGCCGCGCAGGCACCTGCCGCCGCGCCGGAGCCCAAGGGCACCGAGGTGACAGCTCCTATGGTGGGCGTCTTCTATGCTGCCCCGGCGCCGGGCGACGAGCCGTTTGTGCACGTGGGCTCCAAGGTCAAGGCCGGCGAGACCCTCTGCATCATCGAGGCCATGAAGGTCCTCAACGAGGTGACGGCAGAGGCGGATGGCGAGGTGCTCGAGATCTGCGTGGCCGACGGCGACCTCGTGGAGTTCGGCAGCTGCTCATGAGGATCGGATAGGTGATATCCGTGAACAAAGAAGAGCTCAAGAAGCTGTTGCCGCATCGCGAGCCGATGCTTTTGCTCGACGAAGCCGAGCTGGTGGGCGACGAGGCCCACGGCAAGATCACGATTACGGGCGACGAGTACTTTTTGCAGGGGCATTTTCCGGGAAACCCGGTCGTCCCCGGCGTGATTCAGTGCGAGATGCTCGCCCAGAACTGCTGCGTGCTGCTGATGGGCGATGAGGAGGCGCGCGGCGCGACGCCGTTCTACACGAGTCTGGACAAGGTGCGTTTTAAGCGTCCGGTGCGCCCGGGCGACACGGTGGATCTGGTGTGCTCCATCACGCGTGCGCGCGGGCCGTTCCGCTTTGCGACGGGTACCGCGAGCGTCAACGGTGAGGTTTGCTGCCGCGCCGATATGTCTTTTGCACTCATGCACGAAAGTTAAGGAAGGCTTCATGTTCGACAAAGTGCTCATCGCCAACCGCGGCGAAGTCGCGGTCCGTGTTATCCGCGCGTGCCGCGATATGGGCATCAAGACCGTCGCCGTTTATTCCACGGCCGATGCGGACGCGCTGCACGTGCAGCTTGCCGACGAGGCGTATTGCATCGGCGGCCCGCGTCTTGCCGAGAGCTACCTCAACGACGATGCTGTGCTCACCTGTGCCGTGAAGTCGGGAGCTAAGGCAATTCATCCCGGCTATGGCTTTTTCTCCGAGAAGGCGAGCTTCGTGCGTGACTGCGACAAGTATGGCCTGGCGTTTGTCGGTCCTTCGGCCGAGGTCATCGACAGCATGGGCGACAAGGACGCCGCACGTCGAACGGCCGCTGCCGCGGGCGTGCCCATCGTGCCGGGCTGCGATTTGCTCAAAAGCCCCGAGGAGGCGACGGCCGAGGCCGAGCGCATTGGCTGCCCCGTGCTCATCAAGGCGCGTGCAGGCGGTGGCGGTCGCGGCATTCGCAAGGTCGAGCGCGTGGAAGATGCGGCAAAGGCGTTCATCGAGGCGCGTGCCGAGGGCGAGGCCGTTTTTGGCGACGGCGAGTGCTACATGGAGAAGTTCGTCGCGCCGGCGCATCACGTCGAGGTGCAGATTATGGCCGATAAACAGGGCCATGTGTTTTCACTCGGCGAGCGCGAGTGCTCGGTGCAGCGCCGCAACCAAAAGCTGATCGAGGAGAGCCCCGCGCCGTGCCTCGACGGACGCGATGATATTCGCGCGCGCATGCACAAGGCGGCGCGCGACTTGGCTCGTGCCGTCGGTTATGAGGGCGCTGGCACCATCGAGTTTCTGTACTCGGACGACGGCAATTTCTACTTTATGGAAATGAACACGCGCTTGCAGGTTGAGCATCCGGTTACGGAGTTTGTGACCGATACCGACCTGGTTAAGTGGCAGCTGCGCGTGGCTGCCGGCCAGCCTCTGCCCTTTGAGCAGGAGGACATACCAGTCCGCAATCATGCCATGGAGTGCCGCATCAATGCCGAAACACCGGACTTCCTGCCGTCATGCGGAACGGTCACCGCGTTGCGTGTACCAGGTGGTCCGCGTGTGCGCTGGGATTCGGCCATGTTTACCGGAGCGAACGTTCCGCCGTACTACGATTCCATGCTCGGCAAGCTCATCGTGTGTGCGCCCACGCGTGACGGCGCCATTCGCAAGATGCGCTCGGCTCTGGGCGAGCTCGTGATTGAGGGCGTGAGCGAGAATAGCGAGCTTCAGCTCGACGTGCTGGCAAACGACGAGTTCTTGTCGGGCATGTATCACACCGATCTGATGGGGCATCTCTATGCTGATGAATAGAAAAGCGAAGACGGTCAACGTCCTCGAGGGGCCGATAACCGAGTCGTGCGCCGAGTTCCCCGCGCGCCACGTGTTTATCAAGTGTCCGGAGTGCCGCCGCGTGATCGATGAGGCGCACCTGCACGACAACCTGGAGGTCTGCCCGCGTTGCGGTAAACACTTTCGCGTGAGCGGGCGCGACCGTATGCGCATGACGGTCGACGCAGGTACCTTTGAGGAGTGGGATGCCAATCTGGCGTCGGAGGACTTCCTCTCGTTTCCCGGTTATGCCGACAAGCTTAAGAGCGCGGGCGAACGTTCGGGTGAGCGCGATGCCGTTGTGTGCGGCAGGGGCAAAATCTGCGGCTGCGATACCGCGCTCTTCTTAATGGATGCCAACTTTATGATGGGCTCGATGGGTTCCGTGGTGGGCGAAAAGATCTGTCGCGTCTTTGAGCGCGCGACCGAGCTGGGATTGCCGGTCGTCGGCTTTACCGTTTCGGGCGGTGCGCGCATGCAAGAGGGCGTGACCTCGCTTATGCAGATGGCTAAGATTTCTGCGGCGGTTAGGCGCCACAGCGAGGCGGGTGGCCTGTATATCACGGTGCTCACCGACCCCACGACCGGAGGTGTAACCGCGAGTTTTGCCATGGAGGGCGACATTATCCTGGCCGAGCCCGATGCCCTGACGGCATTTGCCGGCCCGCGCGTGATCGAGCAGAACATGCACAAGCGCCTGCCCAAGGGATTCCAGCGCTCCGAGTTTTTGCTGGAGCACGGCTTTTGCGATGCCGTTGTTCCGCGTGGCGAGATTGCGCTCACGGTAGGCGAGCTGCTGGCGCTGCACGAAGGGCACGCGCCCGGCCTGGGGGCACCGCATGAAATCGTGCATGCGGGTCGCCGCGGCAAAAAGCTGGGACACTTGTTTAAGCGCTCGGCGGTACCAAAAACCGCGCTCGAGATTGTCAAACAGACTCGCTCGGCGAACCGCGCCACGGCAGGCGAGATGATCTCGTTGGGTCTCGACGGATTTGTAGAGCTGCACGGCGACCGCTACTTTGGTGACGACGCCGCCGTGGTGGGTGGCATTGGCTGGAAAGACGGACGTCCCGTGACGGTTATCGCCATCGAGCGCGGCACCACGACCAAAGAGCGCATGCGCCGCAACTTTGGCATGGCGCATCCCGAGGGCTACCGCAAAGCGCGTCGCCTGATGCGCCAGGCCGAAAAGTTTGGTCGACCGGTTCTGTGCCTGGTCGATACTTCGGGCGCGTTTTGCGGCATCGGTGCCGAGGAGCGCGGCCAGGGCGAGGCGATTGCCCAGAATCTCATGGAGATGAGCGGCCTTAAGACGCCGATTGTCTCGGTGGTGACAGGCGAGGGCGGCTCTGGTGGCGCGCTGGCGCTGTCCGTGGCCGACCGCATCCTGATGCTCTCGAGTTCGGCCTATTCGGTCGTGAGCCCCGAGGCCTGTGCATCGATCCTGTGGAAGGATACCGAGCGCGCGGATGAGGCCGCCGAGGCGCTGAAGCTCACGGCCCCCGATCTGTTGGCACTCGGCATCATCGACGGCATTGTTGACGATAGGGGCCTGTCGCATGAGGAGATCGCCGGTGCCGTCATGTCCTCGGCATTTGATGCCTTCGATACGCTTGAGCAGCTCGACGACGCGACCCTCACGAACCTCCGCTACGAAAAGTACCGCGCAACCGGTCAGTACCGCACGATGTGACAAAGGGACAGTCCGCATGTCACATTGGGAAAGGCGTTCCATGCCACAAGTTTCTAACACCTCGTTTACAACGACGGCTTCATCAAACGCCATGGCCGTGGTGGACTATCTGTCCAAAAGCATGATGTCGGCGCTGCCGTTTATTGTCTGCGCGGCTTTATTCCGCACCGTCGCCGTCATTATGGGCGAAGGCATGCTGGGCCTGTGGTCTGCCGATTCCGAAATCTATCGCCTGTTCTACAGTTGGCTCTATAACGCCGGCTACTACTTTTTGCCCATTTATCTTGGTTGGGCGGCCGCCCGCCAGCTCGGTTGCTCGGAGCAGCTGGGCATGATGTTGGGCGGCGTATTGATTGCGCCCGATCTGCTTAAGCTCGTCGATGCCGCATCGACGACGGGGGCATCGATGACTTACGTGTATGGTCTGCTTCCCGCGCCGGTCAACGATTACACGACGACTGTTATTCCGGTTCTCATCTCGGTGCCCGTGCTATGGCGAGTGGAGTGTTTCTTTCGGCGCGTTATCCCTCAGGCCGTGGCGTTTTCGTTTGTTCCGTTTGCGACCATGCTTGTCATGGTTCCGGTTTCGCTGTGTATTACGGCGCCGGCGGGCAGCTATCTGGGCATGCTGTTGGGCCAGCTTATGTTTATGCTTGGCAATTCCGGTGGCATCGTGTCGCTGCTCACGCTCATGGGGCTTGCCGCGGGCTGGGAGTTTCTTAAGATCGCGGGCGTCAGCAACGTTGTCCTATCGCTCGCCTATGCGCAGTTTATGAGTGTGGGAACGGATTTGTGCATCCTGATCGCCGCGACGATGGCAACGTTCGCCGTTTGGGGCATGCCCTTTGGCGTGTCGCTCCGCGTTGCGGATAAGGACGAGAAGGCGCTCATGCTGGGCTATTCAATCTCGGGCGTTCTTGGCGGCGTAAGCGAGCCGGCGCTGTACGGTTGCGGCTTCAAATATGGCAGGTGCCTGACGTGCATGGCCATCGGCGGCGCCGTCGGAGCCTTGTTGCGGCCGTGGGCCACGTTACGGCCTATACCATCGGCATGACGAATGTCCTCATGGTCATTGGCTTTGCCACGGGTGGCATCTCGAACCTGCTGTGGTGCTGCGCTGCCGGCGGTGTGGCATTTGCGGTGTCTGCGGCGCTGAGCTACTGCTTTGGCGTGGTGCCGGCGAAGGGGCAGGCGGCAGAAGACGGAGCCGATTCACCCGAAACCTCGAAGAGCGTGGCCGAAGTAAGCGCGTAAACCTGTGCGACACAAGGACGATTCCTCTGCCACATTCCAAGGCCGTGGTCCGTGTGGGCTGCGGCCTTTTTGTATCTGGAGGACAAAGTGGCTACACTACAATCCGTTTGAGCAATAGATATATAGGTAGTACCGTGGGGGCGGATATAGATGGTCGAGTGGATTGTTAAGCGTGCGCAGGGCGACCGTGCGCGCGTGGGAACGTTGACGGGCATGGTGTGTATTCTCGCCAATGTGGCACTATGCGCTGCGAAGGGTGCAATTGGCGTGCTGTCGGGTTCGGTTTCGATCGTGGCAGACGCCATGAACAACCTGTCCGACGCCAGCTCAAACATTGTGAGCGTGCTTGGCTTTAAGCTAGCGAGCAAGCCGGCGGACCCTGAGCATCCCTACGGCCACGGTCGCTACGAGTATCTCTCGGGATTGGTCGTGGCGGCGCTCGTGCTGCTTATTGGCGTTGAGCTGGTGAAGTCGTCGGTGGAGCGAATTATCAACGGAGCCTGTCGAGTTTTCGCTTTCCCTGGTGGCGGTTCTGGTGCTGTCAATGGTCGTAAAGCTGTGGATGGCGGCCCTCAACCAAAAGCTCGGCGATCGCATTGAGTCCGAGACGCTGCATGCGACCGCTCAGGACTCAAAGAACGATGTCCTAGCCACGGGCGCCGTGTTAGCGTGCGCAATTGTTTCGCAGGTGACGCACATCAATCTTGACGCGTGGGTCGGCCTTGCCGTTGGCGCCTATATTGGCTGGAGTGGCTTTGAACTTATTCAAGATACGGTGAGCCCGCTTTTGGGTCAGACGCCCGATCCTAAGCTGGTCAAGCACATTCGAGACAAGATCATGAGCTATCCCGGCGTTTTGGGCGTTCACGATCTGATGGTTCACGACTACGGCCCGGGCAGGAAGTTCGCAAGCGCTCACGCCGAGATGGCAGCCGAGGCCAGCCCGCTGGAAAGTCACGACACGCTCGATAACATCGAGCAGTCGTTTAGGGTCGAAGACGGCATGATCGTCACGCTCCATTACGACCCCATCGTGACCGACGACCCCAAGGTGGCGAGCATGCGTTTGTGCATTAACGCTATGGCTCAACAGATCGATAGCCGCCTTTCAATTCACGATCTGCGCTGTGTGCCGGGCCCTACGCACACCAACGTGATCTTTGACTGCGTACGTCCCTCGGATTTGGCGATGAGCGCAGAGGACCTAAAGCACGCGCTGGCACAACGGGTCGAATCGGAATATCCCAAGTCGGTCGCAAAGATTACGATCGACGAAGACTACGTAGGGCATACCCACAAGTAGGGCTGTGCCGGCAAGGTAACTGAAGCAGAAGGGGAGAGCATGAAACGCCTATACCTACTCCGCCACGGTCAGACGGAGTTCAACGTTAAAAAGCTGGTCCAGGGCCGCTGCGATTCACCGTTGACCGATTTGGGCCGCAAACAAGCGGGAATGGCAGCCGCGTGGCTCAAAGCCCACGGCGTCGTCCCCGACAAAGTGGTCTCATCACCCTTAGGCCGAGCCATGAACACGGCAAGTCTCGTCGCATACGAACTCCTCGGTCCGGACGCCGCAGTCGAGCCCTGCGAAGGCATCATCGAGCGCAGCTACGGCACCTTCGAAGAAGGCCCCCACGATGCCCTTCCCACCGACGTCTGGGACCCCGGCGAGGACCTGATCCCATTTGGCGGAGAAGGAAGCCATGCCCTGCAGGAGCGCATGGTGGGCGCCCTCACCAATCTCATGGGCGCCGAGGGCATCGAAACCCTCCTAGCAGTAAGCCACGGCAGTGCCAGCCGCCAATTCATCAAGGCTGCAGCCCCAGAGGGCTTCGAGCTCCCAACAAAACTCCCCAACTGCGCCATCATGATTTTCGATTTCGATGAGGCAAAGCCACAAGCAGAAGGCGAGCCTCATCAATGTAAGTTCACCCTCCAGCAAATAGTGGACCCCCAACAAAGTCATTAGCCTGAGCGAGCAGAGTTAAGCAGACATCAACGTGTCGTCTCCCGAGCTTGGCAGAGGGGCGGCGAAATATATTAAGTTTGTCGCGAGTTCCGCACGCAAAGGAAAGCACTTAATGTGCTTTCCGTCTTGCGCAGGACTGTAGAGCAGCAAACTTAATATATTTCGCCGCCCCTCTGCCAAGCCCAGGCGACTCCACGCACTTTACCTGCGTAAACAATGTGAGTGAAATATGAATCTCGATGGATACGCCCGCAGCCGTGTATACTAAACAGCTGTGTGAAACCAGGGGAGTATTCTGGCTGGACAAAATGCCTGCTTAATAGGGTTGTCAGGTAGTCCGGGCGAAATACAAGGCTGGGGAGCACGTCGTGTAAGTAGTGGTCCTCTAGGGGCGTACGCTCGGTGGTGTACGCATTGTCCCAAGACCACGCGAGAGTTGGGATCATATCTTGATCAGCATGATTCTCGGCCGCAAGATTGGCATGACCCAGGTTTGGGACGAGGACGATAACGTCGTTCCCGTCACGGTCATCCAGGCTGGCCCCTGCGCTGTCTCGCAGGTTAAAACTCAGGCAACCGACGGCTATGACGCCGTCCAGATCGGTTTCGGCGACATCAAGGCCAAGAACGTGAACAAGCCCATGGCTGGTCACTTCGCCAAGGCTGGCGTCGAGCCTGTCCGCTTCCTTCGTGAGGTCCGCGTCGAGAACGGCGAGGAGCACAAGGTCGGCGAGGTCGTCACCGTCGCTGATTTCGCTGATGTCGAGAAGGTCGACGTCATCGGTACCTCCAAGGGTAAGGGCTTCCAGGGTCGCATCAAGCGCTGGGGTCAGCGCCGCGGTCCTATGACGCATGGTTCTCACTTCCAGCGTCACCCCGGTTCTATCGGTCAGTGCGCCTATCCTGCGCGCGTCCTCAAGGGCGTCAAGATGGCCGGTCACATGGGTAACGAGCGCGTTACCGTCAAGAACCTTTCCGTTGTCCGCATCGATGCCGAGCAGAACCTCATCTTGGTCAAGGGCGCTGTCCCGGGTGCCAAGAATGGTCTCGTCGCCATCCGTATGGCCTAAGGGCCCAGCCCATTTAGCCCAGCGTCATACCAAGGAGAACACTTAAATGGCAAAGTTTGAAGTAAAGAACAGCGAGGGCAAGAAGGTCGCCGAGGCCGAGCTCGCCGCTGAGGTGTACGGCATCGAGCCGAACATCCACGTTATGCACCACATCGTCAAGTGCCAGATGGCCTCTTGGCGTCAGGGCACCCAGTCTGCTAAGGGTCGCTCTGAGGTTTCCGGTGGCGGCAAGAAGCCTTGGCGTCAGAAGGGCACCGGCCGTGCCCGCCAGGGTTCCATCCGTGCTGCCCAGTGGCGTCACGGTGGCGTCGTCTTCGCCCCCAAGCCCCGTTCTTACGCTAAGCGTATGAACAACAAGGAGGTCAAGCTGGCTATGCGCTCCGCGCTGTCCGCCAAGCTGGCCGATGGCGAGCTCGTGCTCGTCGACGACTACGGCTTCGAGAAGCCTTCCACCAAGGCTGCCGTCGCCATGCTCAAGGCTCTCGGCCTTGAGGGCAAGCGTCTGACCATCATCGTTCGCGATGAGGACGTCAACGCCTACCTGTCGTTCCGCAACATTCCCAAGACGTTCATCATCACTGCCGACGAGGCCAACACCTACGATCTCGTCAACAACAACGCCGTGCTGATGCCCGCCGACATCGCCGCTCACTTCGGGGAGGTGCTTGCATAAATGACCGCCCACGAGATCATCATCCGTCCGATCGTGTCCGAGCGTTCCTTCTCCGGTATGGAGCTGAACAAGTACACGTTCGAGGTCGCCAAGGATGCTAACAAGTATCAGATCAAGGACGCTGTCGAGGAGATCTTCGGCGTCAAGGTCGTTCGCGTGAACACCCTGACGGTCAAGCCCAAGACCAAGCGCGTGCGCTATGTCGCCGGCAAGACCCGTTCTTGGAAGAAGGCCATCGTCACGCTGGCCGAGGGCGACACCATCGAGGTCTTTGGCAACCAGGCCTAAGACTCGCTGCTGTTGAGTGAGCTCATGCCTCCCAAATAGGGGAGGCGAGAGCTCAAGGTTTTGGGCGTATAAAATGGACACGCCCGGAACCGTGTATACGTCCGGTGTCATCGCACCCGAGGCAGAACCTCGAATCCCTGTCTGCGATGGCTAACGGATTCCTATTGAAAGGGATTGTAATGGCTGTAAAGCACCTTAAGCCGACCTCCGCTGGTAGGCGTTGGCAGACGATCTCCGACTTCTCCGAGATCACCTGCACCAAGCCCGAGAAGTCTCTTCTCGAGCCCCTGCCCAAGAAGGCCGGTCGTAACAACAACGGCCGCATCACCACCCGCCACCAGGGCGGCGGCGTGAAGCGTCGTTACCGCGTGATCGACTTCAAGCGCAACAAGGACGGCGTGCCCGCCAAGGTTGCCACGATCGAGTACGATCCGAACCGTTCCGCTCGCATCGCTCTGCTGCACTACGCTGACGGTGAGAAGCGCTACATCCTGGCCCCCAAGGGCCTCGAGGTCGGTCAGACCATCATGTCCGGTTCTGACGCCGACATCAAGCCGGGCAACGCTCTGCCCCTCGCCGACATCCCCGTCGGTACGCTCATCCACGCCGTCGAGTTCCAGCCGGGCAAGGGCGCTGCTATCGCCCGTTCCGCCGGTAACTCCTGCCAGCTGATGGGTAAGGAGGGCAAGTACGCCATCGTCCGTATGCCTTCCTCCGAGATGCGCCGCATCCTCGTTACCTGCCGCGCCACCGTCGGTGAGGTCGGCAACGCCGATCACGCCAACATCGTCATCGGCAAGGCCGGCCGTAAGCGTCACATGAACGTGCGCCCGACCGTCCGCGGTACCGTCATGAACCCTGTCGACCACCCGCACGGCGGTGGCGAGGGCAAGAACCACACCTCTGGTCGTCCCTCCGTTACCCCCTGGGGTAAGCCGACGAAGGGCCTTCGTACGCGCAAGAAGAAGAAGGTCTCGAACCAGCACATTATTCGTCGCCGTAAGAAGTAATTTCGGATACCGAGTTTTAGGAGAAAGCACTTATGAGCAGAAGTCTCAAAAAGGGCCCGTTCGTGGAGACTCGCCTTCTCTCGCGTATCACCGCGATGAACGAGGCTGGCAAGAAGGACGTCGTGAAGACCTGGTCCCGCGCGTCTACCATCTTCCCCGAGATGGTTGGTCACACCATCGCCGTCCACGACGGCCGCAAGCATGTGCCCGTGTATGTTACCGAGTCCATGGTTGGTCACAAGCTCGGCGAGTTCGCGCCGACTCGTACGTTCCGTGGCCACAAGGCCAAATAGGGGGTTAACCGTAAATGGCAACTAAGTCTATTGAAACTGAGGCCACCGAGGTTCGCGCCGTCGCTAAGTACGTGCGTGTTTCCCCCAGCAAGGCCCGCCTGGTGGTCGATCTGATCCGCCGCAAGCCTGTCGCTCAGGCCTTCGACATCCTCCACTTCTGCGACCGCGCCGTCGCCGTGGATGTCGAGAAGGTTCTCCGTTCCGCCGTTGCGAACGCCGAGAACAACAACGGTCTGCGTGCCGACAACCTGGTTGTCGCCGCTGCCTATGTTGACGAGGGTCCGACGCTTAAGCGCATCCGTCCCCGCGCCAAGGGTTCCGCTTCTCGCATTCTGAAGCGTACTTCCCACATCACCGTCGTCGTTGCTCCTCGAAAGGAGGCGTAAAGCTGTATGGGTCAGAAAGTCTACCCCACCGGCTTCCGTCTTGGCATCACCGAGAACTGGCGCTCCCGCTGGTTCGCAGAGAAGGATTACGCTAAGACCCTCGGTAACGATCTCGAGATCCGCAAGTACCTCGAGAAGCGTCTTTCCCGCGCAGCTGTCTCCCGCGTCGAGATCGAGCGCGCTGGCGACAAGGTGAAGGTCATCATCCTCACCGCTCGCCCCGGCGTTGTCATCGGTAAGAAGGGTGCCGAGATCGATACCCTCCGCACCGAGCTCGAGAAGGTCGCTGGTGTCTCTAAGGGCCAGCTCTCCGTCGACGTTGTCGAGATCAAGCGCCCCGAGCTCGACGCCAACCTCGTTGCTCAGTCTATCGCCGAGCAGCTCGAGGGCCGCGTTGCCTTCCGTCGCGCTATGCGCAAGGCTGTCCAGTCCGCCCGCAAGGCCGGCGCTAAGGCATCCGTATCCAGTGCTCCGGTCGTCTCGGCGGCGCGAGATGGGCCGTCGTGAGTGGTACCGCGAGGGTCGCGTGCCTCTGCACACCCTCCGTGCCAAGATCGACTACGGCACGGCTGTCGCCAGCACCACCATGGCGCTTGCGGCGTGAAGGTCTGGATCTACCTGGGCGAGAAGCTCCCGGGCCAGCCTGTTCCCAACCCTGCACTCGAGGGCTCTTCCCGTCCTCGTCGTCGTAACTCCGAGAGGAGGGGTCAGTAGTGCTTGCCCCTAAGCGTATTCTTCACCGCAAGGTGCAGCGTGGCTCCATGAAGGGCCAGGCCAAGGGTAATACCGAGCTGCATTTCGGCGAGTTTGGTATCCAGGCTCTCGAGGCCCATTGGATCACCAACCGTCAGATCGAGGCCGCTCGTATTGCCATGACCCGCTACATGAAGCGTGGCGGTCGTGTCTACATCACGATCTTCCCCGATAAGCCCATCACCAAGAAGCCTGCCGAGACTCGCATGGGTTCTGGTAAGGGTAACCCCGAGGAGTGGGTGGCCGTCGTCAAGCCCGGCCGCATCATGTTCGAGGTCAAGGGCGTGCCCGAGGAGGTCGCTCGCGAGGCTCTGCGTCTTGCTCAGCACAAGCTCCCCATCAAGACCAAGATTGTGGTTGCCAAGAACGCTGAGCAGCGCATCGAGAAGGAAATGGCTGAGGAGGCCGCTCTCGAGGCCAAGTGGCTGCTGAGGACGCCGCCGCCGCCAAGGAGGAGAACTAATGAAGCCCGCAGAGATTCGTGAGCTCTCGGACGCTCAGCTCGTTGAGAAGCTGAAGGAAATGCGCGCCGAGCTCTTTAACCTTCGTTTCCAGATGGCCACTAGCCAGCTGGACAACACCGCTCGCGTCAACACCGTGAAGAAGGACATCGCTCGCGTCCTCACGGAGCAGCGCGCCCGCGAGATCGCAGCGGAGAAGTCCGCTGTCGCCGAGTAGGACCTAAGGAGAGAACATGACTGATTCGCGTAACACGCGTAAGGTCCGTACGGGTGTCGTTACCTCCGTCTCCGGTGCCAAGACCATCGTTGTCACCGTCACCGAGCGCAAGCGTCACGCCAAGTACGGCAAGATGATGACCAGCTCCAAGAAGCTGCACGCTCACGACGAGGAGTGCACGGCTGGCGTGGGCGATACCGTCCGCGTTATGGAGACCCGTCCTATGTCCAAGATGAAGCGTTGGCGCCTCATCGAGGTCGTCGAGCGCGCTAAATAAGCAGTCGCTCTTACGACTTGTACGTTTCCGAAGATGTGCGTATGCCTGGTTTGCATACCACAGGCCGTATAAAGGCTGCGCACCTCTCTTCGGTTCTTAGTTCGGAGGAACATCTACCATGATTCAGATGCAAACCATGCTGAACGTCGCCGACAACTCCGGCGCTCGCAAGATTCGCTGCATCAAGGTGCTTGGCGGTTCCAAGCGTCGTTATGCAGGCATCGGCGATGTGTTCATCGGTGCTGTCCAGGAGGCTACCCCTGGCGCCAACGTCAAGAAGAAGGACGTTGTCCGTTGCGTCGTCGTTCGCACCGTTAAGGAGATCCGCCGCAAGGATGGCTCCTACATTCGCTTTGATGAGAACGCCTGCGTTGTCATCAACAACGATGGTTCGCCCGTCGGCACCCGTATCTTCGGGCCCGTCGCTCGCGAGCTTCGTGACAAGAAGTACATGAAGATCGTCTCGCTCGCTCCCGAGACCCTGTAGTTAGGGAGATATATGTATATCAAGAAGGGCGATAAGGTCCAGGTTCTTTCTGGTAAGGATCGCGGCAAGCAGGGCGTTATCCTGCGTGCTCTCCCCGCCGAGAACAAGGTCGTTGTCGAGGGCGTTTCGGTCGTCAAGAAGGCCGTCAAGCCCAACGCTGCCAACCAGCAGGGCGGCATCGTTTCGCAGGAGGCTCCCATCGATGCCTCCAACGTCAATCTCGTTTGCCCCGAGTGCGGTAAGGTTACCCGCGTCGGTCACGAGAAGGACGGCAAGAACAAGCTGCGCGTCTGCAAGAAGTGCGGCCACAAGTTCTAAGCTGCCCGCAACATCAAGTTGCTAGCAAAGGCCCGGATGCCATGGCACCCGGGCCTTTTTCTATCCCTACTCGATGGCTTCGGTTCTGCCGTCCTGTCATTCCGGTTGCATCCAGTTTTCGGTGCCGTCTCGAATCGAGTGCCGCCAGGTGACACCCTGTCGCGTTTCGTCGGCTTCGGGGACAAAAGTCGGGACAACTCCAAAAACTATTTTCGAACTCAGGGCTTTGAGTTTTTGTTTTTGTCCCAAAGGGCGCGGCGGGATGCCTTTGGAGGCTCGATAGCGCCGAAAACGCCCGTTTTGAAACTTAAATGCCTTTTCGCGTGCAAGCCGCCAGCTGCAATAGGAAGTGAATCAACGCAGGTGCCTTTCAAGCAGTTTGCAAAACTGCAGGTCGCAGGTCTTCATTGCCAGTAGGAGAAATGAGTAGTCTCAGGTGGCTTGCCCATGAGTTGACGAACGGGATTTGAGATTACGCTGACGTCCGGAAACGCTTCGAGCACGGCGTTACGTTTTTGGGGTTTGGGCGTAGCCCTGCACCCGCGAGCGCGGGCCTTAAGCCCGCCGAGAGGGTGACGCGTCGAAAACGAAGGGGAAAGAGAGAAGGGGCCGTCCCTATCATTCAGGTTGCGACCGAAGAAGACAAGGAGACCCCCTGAGCCTGAATGATGCCCCACAGACCGCGTCCGACCGAGCTCAAGCCGAGCTTTTCCTGACGTCCGCCTTCGCGAAGATGATGGCTGGATTGGCTATGGATTGGCAACACTTATTTGGACGATTCCGGGAGGGACGGCCCCGCCTCCCTGAACTCGACCGGCGACATGTAGCCCAGCGTCGAGTGGATCCTGAAGTTGTTGTACCAGTGCACGTAATCCAAGAGCTTGGCTCGGAGCTCGCGCGTCCCTCCTCGGTCCTTCGGAGTGGCCGACGATCTCCCCGTTGCAGAGGTCGACGAGCAGGCAGACGTAGTTCCACGACGCCCCGACGTGCACGCAGGCCAAGTCGCTGCATATATGGGTGCACGGCGCCCTGCCGCCGAAGCCGCGCGCGACGACGTTCGACACGTCGGCCTCGTTGACCGCCCCGGGGTGCACCTTGAACCTCTTCCTGCCGTATGCGCCGGCCAGGCCGTTCTCCCTCATGATGCGGCAGACGCGGCGCCGGCTGACGGTAACGCCCGACCTCCCGGGCGACGCCTTGATCTTGCGCGATCCGTTCCGGCCCTTGCTGGCGGCGTGCGCCGCCGCGGCCGCCGTCGCCCCCGACATTAAGGTCCTCAAGGGCCGCGTCGTCTCCGGCGACCAGTTCGTCTCGCCCGCGGAACAGAAGGAGCGAACCCTCGCGGCCTTCGGCGACCTGTGCTGCGAGATGGAGGGCTGCACCATCGCGCAGGCCTCCTATCTCAACGGCGTGCCCCTCGTCGTCGTGCGCGCCATCAGCGACAAGCCCTGCGCCGAGGGCCGGGTCGTCGACTACAACACCTTCGAGAAGAAGGCCGCCTGCGACTGCGCCCGCATCGCCGCGCGCATGGTTAAGCTTTAGGCCCGGCGCGCCGGGGCCCTTTCCAAAGCGAAGTGTCGAGCCGAAGTGTTGAGCGTCGGCCCTGAATGTTCAATGGCCGTTGTTTTCTGCCCCTCAAGTGGTGGACTTTTCCTCGGAGCTGTTGATTCCCCCACGCGCCCCCTTCCGTTCTCTGTTCTCCCCTTATACTCCTTGTACGAGGAGGTAAGAAGTCATGGACAAGACCACACAGGACAGCTTGGCAAAGAAACCCGTCGACATGAGGGACAGGATTCTCGAGCATCTCGAGGCCCTCACCTCTGCCGTCTCGCTCGACGACCTTGCCCGTCTGTCCACCTCCGACATCGCCGAGACGCTCATCATCTCCAGGAGCCTGGCGAGCCAGTACCTCAACGACCTTGTTCGCGCCGGTCTTGTGGTTAAGGTGGCGGGCAGGCCTGTCCGTTATTTTCATCGCCGCGCGTTCCAGAAGCGTTTTCAGGTAAAGCTCTCTGCAAGCGAGTATGCCTCGCTCGCCGACCTCATCCAGGCGACGGGAATCGCCGATCACCGCGACTTCGCGCGTGCCGTGGGCTTCGACATGAGCCTCAGCTCCGTTGTCGAGCAGTGCAAGGCTGCGGTTCAGTACCCTCCGTTTGGCCTGCCCATCCTCTTGAGCGGCGGCGTGGGTGTCGGTAAGTCTTTCCTTTCTCGCCTTGTGTACGAGTACGGCAAGAACCAGGGCTTGCTGTCCCGCGACTCCTCCTATGTGCGCATCGACTGCGCCGGGGTCCCGGACGCCGCCTCGTTCAACGGGCTTCTTGACGAGTCGATCGCGAAAGCGCGCGGGGGTGTGGTCTTTGTCAACGGCATCGAGGCGCTCTCTCCCTCTGCGATGGAGCACTGCCTTGCGACGGCCCTCGGGCTCGATGCCTCCCAGGATGCGCCGCGCGCTCGCCTCGTTCTTTCGACGACGCTTTCCGCCGATGACCTGAAGGTTTCCTCGGCCTACAGCAAAATGCCCATCTGTGCCCGCGTCCCCTCACTCAAGGAGCGGACCCCCGAGGAGCGCGAGGATCTCATCTTGAGCTTCCTGCGCAGCGAGGGGTGCCGAATCGGTTCTGATGTGAAGATCAGCCGCGGCGCATACCGTTGCCTCGTGAACGCGGACTTTTCCGATAACATCGCCGGCTTGCGCGCCTGCGTGACGAACTGCTGTGCCAAAGCGTTCCTCAATCGCGAGGGCGACTACGTCGTCGTTCGCCCGTATCTTCTTCCCAGCGGGCTCCTCTCCTCCGCGCAGATCGATCAACAGCCCGACGATGGCGTTCTGATCGACGCGTCTCTGGATGCCGCCGAGAGCACAGGGCCGGTCGAGCAGGCGCTCGATGCCCTGTGCTCCCTCGATGAGCGATTCTGCGCCGGGGAGCTCTCTGTCTCCGAGCTTGTCTCGCAAGCTGTCTCCGCTGTGCGCGGCGTTGAGGATCACTTGATCTTCGACCACGGCGTCGCCTCCTCGAGGTCGCGCGCCTTCGAGCGCGTCGTGGGCGCGGTCCTTGCCGACGCAGGCTCTTCTTATGGCATCGAGCTTTCGAGGAAGGTCGCTTTTCTACTGGCCCAGGAGATTTGCCTGCAGTTGTGGCCGGGTATCGGCCTGGCTAAGCGAAAGTCTGCCTGTGCGGAGCAAATCTCCCATCTCCTCGGTGCCGTGACCTCCGAATTGCCGTTTGCCTCGAGTGTCTCCGATCAGGTCGCCGCAGACGTGGAAGGGGCGCTGGGAATCTCGCTCGATCACTTCACGAAGACGCTTCTGACGCTGTGCGTCGCATCGGAGTCTCGCGATGCGAAGGCCCTTCGGACGCTCTGCGTCATCTTGTCCCACGGCTACTCAACGGCGACGAGCATCGCCGACGCGGCGAACCGTATGCTCGGCATGCATGTGTACGAGGCTGTCGACATGCCCTACGACCAGCAGCTGAAGGACATCGTCGGTCCGCTCCAGCGCCTCGTCGACCGCCATTCCTACTGCACCGGGGTCGTGTTCCTCGTCGACATGGGCTCCTTGGAGGAGGCCTATAAGGCCCTCGAGAACGTTACCGACTCCACTATCGGCGTGGTGAACAACGTCTCTACCGGTCTTGCGCTCGAGATCGGGGTCGGGCTGCTCGGCGGCAAGTCCATCGCCGAGGTTCTTGGCGATGCGACCGCCGCGTGCGTGACGCACTGCAAGGTGATCGAGCGCGTCAACCGTGAGGACGCCATCGTCTTCTGCTCCGAGTCCGGGGTCGACGCCGCGGAGAGGATACGCCAGCTCGTCTCGCAGAGCCTCCCGCGCACCATAGGCGCGCGCCTGCTCACGAGGCCCTTCAAGCAGCTCGTCGCGAACGGGTCGAACGACGCCGTTTTCTCCGAGCACCGCGTCTGCGCCGTCATCGGCACGGGAGACCCCGGGGTCGCCTCCGTCCCCTTCGTCGCCCTCGAGGACATCATGTCGACGGCGTCCGCCTCTAAGGTTGATGCCGTGTTCGGCAGGTGGCTTGACGCTTCCGAGCTCTCTTCTTTCCACGAGAAGCTGCTCTCGAACATGACGCTGCAGAACGTCATCCGCTCCATCACCATCCTCGACCCGGAGCGGCTATTCCATGAGATCGAGAGCGCCGTGCACGAGCTTCAGCGCAGGACAGGCGAGAAGATCGGCAGCAACGCCATCATTGGGCTCTACGTTCACCTCTGCTGTCTCGTCGAGCGCCTTGTTACCAGAAACCCCATTGAGACCTACGTTGGCCAGGACCGCTTCGAGGAGGAACGCGCCGATTTCATCGAGTCCTTCAGGCAGAGCTTCTCGAGCATCTCGACGCGCTATCGCGTAGAGGTTCCCGTAAGCGAGATCGCATATGTCTTCGACTACATAAGCGTGAGCGCCGCCCCGGCGCGAGAAGAGCGCCTCGGCTCCTCGGACCTCCTGCTCGACGAGTGACCTTCCCCGCGCCGCCGCAAGCTGACCGCGCGTCCTCAATAATCCGATAACCCCTTGCCCGGCGCGAATCCGGATAGCGCCGAGGCAGTACCGAACGCAAAACTTCATTTGATAGGAGCAAACATGAGTGTTGTTATGGCACGAATCGACAATCGCCTGCTTCACGGCATCATCGTGACGCAGTGGGCCCCGGTGTCGGGCGCGACCCGAGTCATGGTCATCGACGACAAGGTCGCCGGCGACGAGGTCCTGAAGTCCACCATGAGGATGGCGCGCCCCGCGGGCATGGCCGTTTCGATCATCTCCGAGCAGACCGCGCTCAAGAACTTCGCCGCGGGCAAGTACGACCGCGAGAAGGTCTTCGTCATCGCCAAGGAGCCCGAGACGATGCTTCGCCTGGTCGAGTCGGGCGTCGAGCTCCCGTCGCTGGTCGTCGGCGGCTCGCTCGTCAAGGAGGACGGCATCCAGCTCACCCAGCGCGCCTACGCCTCCGCCGAGAACGTCCAGAGCTACAAGGCGCTCATCGCCCGTGGCGTCAAGGTGACGGCCCAGTTCGTGCCCGCCGACAAGCCCGTCTCCGTCGCAGACTCATCTAAGGGGGAAATATGGTCAACTTCACTATCCTGCAGGTCGTCCTTTTGACCCTGCTGGCCTTCATCAAGCACGTGGACTACTACGGCATCCCGATGATCTTCGTCAATTACGCCGTTTTCTGGGGCCTCATCACCGGAGTCGTCATGGGCGACTGGAAGACCGGCCTTGTCATCGGCGGCACCATTCAGCTCATGCAGCTCGGCGTCGCGGGCTTCGGCGGCTCCTCCATTCCCGACTACGGCACGATGGCCATCATCGCCACCGCCTACGGCGTGACCCTGGGCTCCGACACGGGCCTCGCCATCGGCCTGCCGGTCGGCATGCTCGGCATCCAGCTCGACGTCGTCGCCAAGATCCTCAACGGCTTTGTCGTCGAGAAGTCTCAGAAGTTCTGCAACGAGGGTAAGTTCAATCAGATGAACGCCATCCTGTGGGTCTGCCCCGCGCTCTTCGGCCTGTGCGCCGCCCTGCCCGTCTTTGTCTCCGTGACGCTCGGCCAGCCCGCCGTCAACTGGCTCCTCGAGGTCATGCCCCAGTGGTTCCTCTCCGGCCTCACCCTCGCCGGCAAGATGCTCCCGGCCGTCGGTATCGCCATGCTGCTCCGCTACATGCCAACCGCCAAGTACTTCCAGTACCTGCTCGCCGGCTTCTTCCTCTCGGCCTTCCTGAACGTGCCCATCATCGGCGCCGCCATCGTCGGCGTTGCCCTCGCGATTGCGTTCTACCAGCGTGCCGAGAGGGACACCGAGCTCGCCGCCCACGCTTCCGCAGACGCCTTCATCGGAGAGGATGAGTAACCATGGAAAACGAGAACATCACCGCCGTCGCCGAGGGCAAGCCCTCCGGCTACAAGGTCACCAAGAAGGACCTGCGCAACGCGAACTGGCGCTGGCTCATGAGCGTGTGCACCTTCAACTACCAGACCCAGCAGGCGCCTCAGTCGCCTACGCCCTCTCGCCGGTCCTGAGGAAGATCTACACGAACGACGAGGACTATAAGCAAGCGCTCAACAACCACTTCCGCTACTACAACACCCAGCCTTGGCTCGCCGCCATCATCCTTGGCGCCTGCGTGGCCATGGAGGAGCGCGACGGCCTAGCGGCGGCGGACGCCGTCCAAGACCTGAAGATCGGCACCATGGGACCGCTCGCCGGCGTCGGCGACTCCCTGCTCATGACCATGATCCCGACCATCATGGGCTCCATCGCCGCCTACATGGCCATCGAGGGCAACCCCGTGGGAGCCGGCATCTGGTTCGCGCTCATCCTGGTCATCTTCTGGGTCCGCATGCACGCCCTCGAGTTCGGCTACAAGCAGGGCGTGAAGCTCGTCACCGACTTCAGCGAGAAGCTTCCCAACCTCACTGCCGCCGCCTCCGTGCTCGGCCTCACCGTGGTCGGCTGCCTCATCGCCTCGGTCATCGGCGTCACCTGCCCGATTAGCTTCAGCTTCGGCGACGTCGCGATGGAGATTCAGCCGCTGCTCGACAAGATCCTGCCTGCCATGATCCCCGCCGCCATCACGGGAAGCGCGTATTACCTTCTTACCAAGAAGAACGCGAGCATGACGGCCCTCATCCTCGTGGTGATCGTCCTCGCGATGGTCGCCTCCGCCGCCGGCATCCTCGCCTAGCTTCGACCCAAGAGATTGGTGAATCAATGAGAAAGATAGTTGTGGCGAGCCATTCCCTTCTCGCCCAGGGCTTCAAGGACACCCTCGAGTTCCTTACGGGTAAGGGCGACGCCGTCAACGCCGTGTGCGCCTACGTGAACGACAACGGCGAGGGGCTCGACGCGGCGGTCGAGGCGGCTCTTTCGGGCACTGACGAGGTCGTCGTCCTCACCGACGCGTACGGCGGCAGCGTGAACCAGCGCTTTTCCCGCTTCGCCTCCGACCGGATCCACGTGATCGCGGGTGTCAACCTCCCGCTCGCCATGACGGTCGCGCTCGCCCGCCCCGACGAGAAACTCGACTTCGACGCCCTCGTCAACGAGGCGCGCCAGCAAATCATCTACGTGAACGGTGCCAGTTCCGCCGAGTGCGACGACGACGAATAGAGGAGGTCGACGATGAGAGAGTTCCTTAAGGACGTGTGGATGCACGGCGGTGAGGAAAGCCGCGCCATCACCCCCGAGAACATCACGGGCGAGAAGGGCCGCGCCGCCATGTCGGCCAGCCACCTCGGCGTCGGCCGCAAGGGCTCGTGCTGCGTGCCCCTTGAGTCCGGCGAGACCATCACGCTCGCGGACATCGAGGGCCCCGGCATCATCCGCCACATCTGGATGACCGTCCCCGACAAGACCGCCGCCGGCAGCTTCGTCATGCGTGACCTCGTGCTGCGCTTCTACTGGGACGACGAGGAGACCCCCTCGGTCGAGTGCCCTGTCGGCGACTTCTTCTGCAACGGCTTCGGTGAGCGCGCCATCGTCAACTCGATGCCCATCTGCGTGAACCCGACGGGCGGCATGAACTGCTACTTCGAGATGCCCTTCAGGAAGCACGCCAAGGTCACGCTTACGAGCGAGCACCCCGGGTTCATTAAGTACATCTTCTACACGTTCAACTACGCGCTCACCGACGTGCCGGACGACGCCATGTACTTCCACGCCCGCTTTAACCGCGAGCGCAGCACCCGCAGGGGCGTCGACTACACCGTGCTCGACGGCGTGCGCGGCAAGGGCTACTACGTCGGCACCTACATGGCCCTGTGCGCCCTGGAGCGCTATTGGTGGGGCGAGGGCGAGATGAAGTTCTTCCTCGACGGCGACGAGGAGTTCCCCACGGTCACCTCGACGGGAGCCGAGGACTACTTCGGCGGTGCTTGGGCCTTCCTCGACAGGCCGCCCCACGCGCTGCCCGAGGCGCAGTGCTTCAACACGCTGTTCGCCGGCTACCCGTACCGCTCGACGCGCGACGCCACGCGCGACCGCTTCAGCGCGGGCAAGCCGAACCCGAATCCGATGCTCGCGACTAACGACGACGCGCTGCCCAGGCACGGCCTCTACAGGTGGCACCTTCCCGACCCGATCTCGTTCAAGGAGGACCTGCGCGTGACGTTCCAGGACCTCGGCAACGACGACATCAAGCTCTACGAGCGCGAGGACGACATCTCCACCGTCGCCTACTGGTACCAAAGCGAGCCGCACGCCGTGCTCGCCCCGTTTGCCGCAAGGCAGGATCGCGTGCCCAGGTAGGGTTGCCTCGAAACAAGCCAACGTTATGGGCGCCCGCGGTTGACCATGACTGCGGGCGTCCCTTTGTAAGGAGGATCACATGAGCGAAAAGCAAATGAGGCTCGGCGCCCTCGAAGCCGGCGGGACCAAGATGGTCTGTGCCGTGGTGTCCGGCGACGGCGAGGTCCTCGACCGTATGGAGACCCCGACGCTTACGCCCGCCAAGACCGTCCCGCAGATGATCGAGTGGTTCACCGCCCGCGATGTGGACGCGTTGGGCATCGGCGCCTTCGGCCCGACCTGCGTCGACCCCAACGACGAGCGCTACGGCTCCATCCTCCAGACGCCCAAGCTCGCGTGGCGAGGCCATGGTCTTCGCGCCGCGTTCGCCGACGCCTCGGGATTCCGGTGGCCTACGACACGGACGTGAACGTTGCCTGCCTCGGCGAAGTGGTCTTCGGCTGCTGCAAGGGGCTCGAGGACGCCGTCTACGTGACCATCGGCACCGGCGTGGGCGCGGGCGTCATGTGCGCGGGCAGACTCCTTCACGGCATGCTGCACCCCGAGGCCGGTCACATGCTGGTAAGGACCCGTCCCACCGAGGAGGGACGCTGCGTCTGCCCGAGCCACGCGAGCTGTCTCGAGGGGCTCGCCTCCGGCCCCGCCATCGCCGCGCGCTGGGGAAAGCCCGCGGCCGAGCTCGCGGACAACGATGAGGTGTGGGCGCTCGAGGGGGATTATCTGGGGCAGATGTGCGCGAACCTCGTGCTCATGTACTCGCCTCGCCGCATCGTCCTCGGCGGCGGCGTGATGCACCAGGAGCAGCTCTACGGCATCGTCCGCAAGAAGACCCTCGAATATCTGGGTGGCTACATCCAGACCGCCGAGCTTAAGGACATGGAGAGCTACATCTGCGCCCCGGGCTGCGGCGGCGACCAAGGAATCCTCGGCGCGGCCGAGCTGGCAAGAAGGGCGCTCGCGTAACTTGCGCTCTCTCCGCCATACAACGCGTTAAGAAAAGACGAGCGCTTCTTGCCAATTGAGCGGCAAGAAGTGCTCGTCTTTTGCATTTGTTTTTGGGGCAGGACGCCCCGCCTCCGCTAGAGTCCCTGGACCGCCACACCCACGAGGTTTGGACCGGTGTGGACAAGAAGCGCGGGGCTGATGTCGGAGCGGACGACCTCCACCGCGTTGGCCACGCGCTCGCACAGGGCCTGCTCCATGCGGTCGTAGAGGTCGGCGTGGGCCGAGGTGCGGCTCGCGGCAAAGCGCGCCTCGGGGTGCTTCTCGACGCTGGCGGCGATGAGCTTGACCTCGGTGCGATGCGGTACTTGCACAGCCATTTCGTGTGCGCGAGGCTGTTGGCTTTCTGGGCCACAGCAATCACCTTCCCCCTAGTATGATGACCTGAACAATCCTCATGCTAGGGGGAAGGTTTTTGTCGCGTAGCGGAAATTGGCCTCCACCCGCTGAGCGGGTGGCTTTCTATGCCGCGCGTGCCGCGCGGCACGGACTAAAGTCCATGAATAAAAACGAGGAAGGCCACGTCCGGCCTCCTTCGCAAAGGGTCTCTGATTACTCCCACTCATTGGGGACAGACTTAAATGAGTACTCTTGAAATGCCGGCGCCTGGGGACGTTCTTTTTCTGTCTGCAGTTTGGAACGTTCCTTTTCTGTCGGCAGTTTGGGACGGTCCTTAGAGCTGCAGCGCGCCATGAGCGACGAGGCGAAGCGGATCATCCTGTCTTTTGAGTTCTAAGCATAAGCCCCTGTCTCTGAGCAATGACCGGTTCGCATTTGTGCGTATTTGCGTGCGTGGGATTGCGTGAATATGCGTATAGATGCGCCGTTTTCGGGACAACAATGACCGTTTAGCGGTGAGATACGCAAAAACGCGCACAGAAGCGCGTGTTTGTGCGAATATAGAGCTGTCAGAAAGCAAGGCGTTCTATGACACAGGAGGCACATAATGGCAGATTCCAAGCAGGCTCCGCTCGACGCCGCGGCAGCCGCCAAAGCAGCGTTCGCTTCGGTCCAGGACAAGCCGTTCCCCGACGATATTTTTACGGCTCCCGAGCTCCATTGGGCCGTCATCGGTTGCGGCGTTATCGCCAACCAGATGGCTCAGTCCCTTGCTCTTGCCGGTCGCAAGCTTGCGGGCGTCGCCAACCGTACGCTGTCCAAGGCTCAGGCTTTTGCCGAGCAGTATGGCATCGAGAAGGTCTACGACACGGTTGAGGACCTCTACGCCGATCCTGGCATCGACGCCGTCTACATCACTACCCCGCACAACACTCATATCACCTATCTGCGCGCTGCCCTGGCAGCCGGCAAGCACGTGCTCTGCGAGAAGGCCATTACCCTCAATTCCGCTGAACTCGATGAGGCCCGTGCCATTGCCGCCGAGCACAACGTGGTCCTTATGGACGCTACCACGGTGCTCCACATGCCCTTGTATCAAGAGCTGCGTCGCCGCATGGATGCCGGCGAGTTCGGCCGCATGAACCTCGCTCAGCTCAACTTTGGTAGCTACAAGGAGTACGGCGATCTGACCAATCGCTTCTACAACCGCAACCTTGCTGGCGGTGCCATGCTCGATATTGGCGTGTATGCCCTGTCCGTCATGCGTCTCTTTATGGCCAGCCAGCCCGCTGAGGTCGTTTCACTGGGCAACACCTGTGAGACCGGTGTTGACGTTGCGGGCGGCATCGTCTGCCGTAATGCCGAACAGCAGCTGGGCGTGGTGAGCCTTACGCTCCACTCCAAGCAGCCCAAGCGCTCGATCATTAGCTTCGACAAGTGTTATATCGAGGTCAACGAATATCCGCGTGCCGATCACGCGACCATCGTGTGGACTGCCGACGGTCACCGCGAGGAGGTCCACGCTGGCACCGAGGCCTACGCACTGTGCTACGAGATGGCCGATCTTGAGAAGGCCGTTGCCGGCGACGACTCTAAGCGTGAGCTTCTGGGCTATGCTTCTGATGTTATGGAGCTGATGACCAAGCTACGCGCCGACTGGGGAGTCGTGTACCCCGAGGAGGAGTAAGCGATGCTAGCGGAAGATAGGCTCAACGCGATCGTGTCGATGGTTCAGCAGACCGGCTCGGTTACCGTGCCGGAGCTTGCCGAAGCCCTGGGCGTGACGGCGTCTACCATTCGGCGCGACCTGCAGACGCTCGACCGAGCACACCGTATCGCCAAGGTGCACGGAGGCGCGACAAGTCTGGAGCGCGCGCACGTGACGCGCGACCTAACGCTTAATGAGCGCAGCGACCTCCATAACGACGACAAGGAGCGTATCTGCGCCCGTGCGGCGGCACTTGTGGAGCCCGAGAGCTTTGTATACATCGACTCGGGTTCGACGACGCTCAGGCTCATCGAGCATCTTCCACACCTTGAAGATGTCACCTATGTGACTGATTCCGTGCTCCATGCTCAGCATCTCGCTGTGCGCGGCATGCGCACCGTTGTGCTGGGCGGCGAGCTCAAGCCTGAGACCGAGGCTCTCGTCGGTCCCGATGCTTGGCAACCCTAGACCGCTATAACTTCAACTGCGGCTTTTGGGGCTCTAACGGCATTGCCACCGAGCAGGGCTTCACGGCGCCCGATATCGAGGAGGCGCAGGTCAAGCGTATCTCGATGCGTCATACGGCCAAACGTTACGTAATCTCGGACGCCAGCAAATTTGGCATGGTGGCGCCCGTCAAGTTCGCGGACTTCCGCGACGCAACGATTATTACCGCAGGCGAGGTCCCCGCCAAGTACCGGGCAATGGACAACGTCATCACGGTCTAGCAGCAGGGGACGGGCTAAGGCCAAAACCACCACAAAGGTGCCTGTCCCCATTGTGGTGGTTAGTAACGAAAACCGAGTAGTTTTCTCAATAGAAAAGCGGCAACGTCCATCACGGGCGTCGCCGCTTTCGTTGTCTGCCGGTTTGTCTAAGTCTGTAACAACTGGACCGTTAAAAGTGGGCTAGGTGTTACAGATCGAGATACTTACGAACCGCGCCGTCCCTTTGTCTCAATCTGTAACATCTGGGACTGATTTTGCCGAGTTACTGTTACAGATTGAGATTATTCCTTGAGGGGATTCGAATGTCTCGATCTGTAACAGATGGACCGCAAAATGGGCTTTAGCTGTTACAGATCGAGATGTTTGGGAATCCGGCAGAGCCATCGCGGCAAAACCACCACAAAGGTGCCTGTCCCCTTTGTGGTGGTTTAGGCTCCCAGGGGCAGGGGGCTTCGATGTGAATGTGCTCGCCGGTTACGGGGTGCGTAAAGGACACGCTGTGGGCGTGGAGCATGAGGCCGCAGGGACGCGGCGTGCCGTAGAGCTCGTCGCCTACCAGGGGATGACGCTCGCTCGCCAGATGCACACGGATTTGGTGCTTGCGGCCGGTGAGCAACTCGACATCGATATACGAGCGCGTGGGCAGGCCACGACGGCTCTTAAGACGTTTGAGCACCTTCACGCGCGTTTGAGACGGCTTGCCGCTGGCGCCGACGCGCATCTTGCGGCTGTCGTGACGGTCGCGGGCGATGGGCTTGTCGATGAGCTTTTCGTTCCAGTCGATCTTGCCCTCGGCGAGCGCCAGGTAGTGCTTTTCGAACGCGTGGTCGATGATCATCTGGTCAAAGGCGGGCTGCGTCTGCTTGTCGAGTGAGAACAGCACCACGCCGGTGGTGTCACGGTCCAAGCGGTTGAGCGGCTGCATGTCGGTCGCGGCAAAGCCGTCGCCCATCGCCAGCAGCAGGTCGCTGGCGTAGTCGGTGAGCGTACGCTCGCCGGTGCCATCGCCGTGGACGATCATGCCGGCAGGCTTGTCGATGGCCATGAGCCAGGCGTCGCAGTAGAGGACTTGAGGTTCTTCGTTCACGTGTAAGCCTTTCGGTTAGCTAATTCCCACAAACATGCAGCCCGAGGTCGCCCCGCGCAGGCGGGCGGCCGGCTTGCGGCCGGCTTGAGCCGCCTCGACAGCGCGACGGACGCGAGCGACGGCACGGCCAATCTCATCGGCCTCGAGCAGCGTTCCGTCCACCATGAGACGACGGACGCCGGCATCGAGCAGCTGTGGTACCTGCGGCGTAAGGTCGATGGGGTAGGCGTCGTACAAGCGAGAGCGGCCATGGATGTCGGTGCGGACGGGCATGACCTTTCCGTCGATATTCTTGAGCGAGAGCTTGCGGGCACGCAGACGGCAGTTGGCACAATCGTGGATGCAGCCGTTGGCAACCTGCAGAATGCAATGCTCGCTTGTCATGACGCGCGGGCGGCCAAAGACGGTGATGCCCAGAGCCGCGGGCGCGGCGGCGCCGAGCGAGACAATCTCGTCGAGCGTGATCTCGGGCGAGAGCCAAAACGCACCGGCTCCGCGCTCGGCAAGCGCTTCCATGCAGGGCGTGTTGTGAACCGGCAGGCAAGAGCGAATTTCGGCCGTGGCGCCAACCTGGGCGGCCAGGGCAAGCTCGGAGATATTGCCGACGGCGACGGTGGCTCCGGCATTGATCAAGGGATCGACGCGCTCGTGGTCGGCGGCGCGGCAGACCTCGTCGAGTACGGGCACGATACCCTGCTCAAATGCATCGGCAGGGGAGAGCTCGGCCGCATCGAGTACGTCGGTGGTCATGTAGATGCGCGTGGCGCCTTCGGCACGAGCGGCCTCGGCGGCGTCGAGCGACGTGACGGTGGCGCAGATCTGCGGCTCATCGCGGTAGTGCTCGGGCATAGGGCGCGTACATTTGTCGAGCACCGGCAACTCGAGCGTTTTCGCGCGCTCCTCGTAGGGTGCCAGAATGGCCTCTTCCAGCGCCTTGCAAGCGGCGGCGCGCACCTTATGCACGGCGGAGAAGCCCATACCGCAGCCGGCGTCGAGCGAAACGTCAAAGCTCGCTGCCTCAAAGGGCGAGGAGCCCATGCGGCCCACATGCTCAACCAGGTCTGCCGCCTCGACGGCGCGGGTCTTGGCGGCCTCGACGGTGAAGCCCGTGGCGGTGGCGGTGAGCACGGGGTTGTCACAGCAGGTGAGAGTGACAGTAAACGGCTCGCCCAGACGCGCCACGACGGACACATCAACAGCTCGGCGGCGCAGCACATCGCGCTTGAGCGCGGCGCCGGCGGCGTCGATGGCACGCTGACTGCGAATCACGCGGACGCGGCAGCCCTCGGGCATGCTGCGGGCACGCGACATTCGATGATGTCACCGGCGGCGGCATCATCGGCGGCAATAGTGGTTAGGAACTGGTCAAACTCGTTATCGTGGCGAAGCTCCAGCAGGTCGCCCTTGCCCACGGGCTCAAACAGCTCAATGCGGGCGATGGCGGCGCGGCGACGGCGGTCGTCGGGCTTGAGGCCGCGCACATCGCGGTTGGCCGGGCGGCTGCCCAGCACCGTGCCCACGATCTGGCCGCGGTTGTTGGAACGCTCATAGCTCATCATCTCGTCGCCCGAGGTGCCGTCCTGATAGGCGTGCGTAAAGTCGCGGTTAAAGCAGCGCTTGAGTTGACGCTGGCGAGCGGCGTCCTCGTGCTTATCAACGGCGACCCCGGCCAGCATGTCATCGATTTGATGACGATACACATCGACGATGGAGTACACGTAATCGGGCGCCTTCATGCGGCCCTCGAGCTTGAGCGATGCGGCGCCGGCGTCATACAGACGGCGAACGAGCTGCGAAGTGTTGGTGTCGCGCGGGCATAGAGCGCGCTCGCGTCCGGCAGGGGAGAGCGTGCGTCCGTTCTCGTCGATCAGCTCGTAGGGCAGGCGGCAGGGCTGGGCGCACATGCCGCGGTTGGCCGATCGCCCCGCCATGGCAAAGCTCGAAAGCAGGCACAGGCCCGAGTAGCAAAAGCAGATGGCGCCGTGGCTAAAGACCTCAAGGTCCACATCGGGCGCGGCGTCGTGAATGGTGGCAATTTCGTCGATGGAAAGCTCGCGCGAGAGAGTCACGCGGTCGGCGCTCTGCTCGCGGCACCAAAGGGTTCCGCGGTCGTCGTGGATGTTTGCTTGGGTTGAGATGTGCGTCTCGATGCCGGGCATCGTGCGCTTGACCTCAAAGAACAGGCCCCAGTCCTGGATGATAAAGGCGTCGGCGCCCAACGTGGAGCAGCGGTGGATGAGTTGCAACGCATCGCCCATCTCGGACTGCTTGATGACGATGTTGACCGTGACGTAGACGCGCGACCCGGCTAGATGCGCGGCGCGGCAGGCTTGCTCAAAGGCCTCGTCGGTAAAGTTGGTGGCCTTGCGGCGGGCGTTGAAGCTGCCCATGCCGCAGTAGATGGCGTCTGCCCCGGCGGCGAGTGCGGCGGCAAAGGGCTCGGGCCCTCCGGCGGGCGCCAAAAGCTCGGGTCTGCGGTTGGTGGTTCGACTGGCGGTTGCGGTCATATCCTGCCTTTCAAAATGCTCAGATATTCAAAAGTATAGTGGTGCTGTTGCGGCGGACGAGCCTGTGGTCCAAGCAGGATAAAGTCTTCAGCAGCCCTTGCAGCAAAAATGAACCGTTTCTCTCCGTCCCCTATGGATCACCTGATCGGCTGGGGACGGAGGGAACGGATCGTTTTGAGCTTCACCGTCCGGTCGCGCCGTTCAGAGGCCGACAGACGCCGTTGGGCGATAAAATATTCTCGCAACGTGATAATAATCTTGCATCGCGCGGAAACCTTGAGTGCTATCCCAATCAAGCGCGGTGTTCAGACCGAACTGTGCCTCCCGGTGTGAACGCCGCGCTCACGCTCTCTATTTGATCGTAAGGAGAAAAACATGAGCAAGACCGTCGTGTCTTCCGATAACGCACCTGCAGCCATCGGCCCGTATTCCCCCGGCATCCAGACCGGCAACATGGTGTTCCTGTCCGGCCAGCTGGGCATCGACCCCGCAACCGGCAAGATGCCCGAGGGCGTCGAAGCCAGGCTAAGCAGTCCCTTGCTAACGTCGAGGCCCTGCTGACCGCTGCCGGCGCCACCTTTGCCGATGTCGTCAAGACCACGGTCTACCTGGCCGACATCGCCGACTTCGCTGCCGTGAACGAGATTTATGCCTCCAAGTTTGAGGCTCCGTTCCCTGCGCGCAGCGCCTTCCAGGTTGCCGCCCTTCCGGCCGGCGGTCTGGTCGAGATCGAGGTCGTCGCCGCTCTCTAGGGCGTTGGCAACAACTAAACATGGCATGCAAAAAGACCCTGCGGTGCGAGCTGCAGGGTCTTTTGTCAAGTGACGGATCGCATGTGGAGCCACCAAGGGCAGTCTTTTTGTTTGTTAGCCTTCCTTGCGAACTTTTTGCAGGTAGCGGTAGACGCTGGGCTCCGAGATGCCCAGCGCGGTGGCGGCGCAGGCCACGGCGCCCTTGAGCATGAACACCCCGTTGCCGTTGAGGTGGCGAATGACGTCCACGCGGTCGCTCTGGCCAAGCGACGCTACATCCAGCCCGCGCGCGCTCAGCAACTCGGCAATGCTGCGGTCGATGAGCTCCTGCGTAGATTCCGAAAGGCTTTCGACCTCGATAGGGGCGGGCTCCGTGCGCGTCGGCGCCGCGTCGAAGCAGGCCATGAGCTGCTGTGCCATGGCGTTGATGGAGCGTACCGTGGAAAGATCGGTGTTGACGCAGAGCATACCGACGATCTCGTCATTCTCGCGGATAAAGTACGTCGCTGACTCCAACGTCTTGCCGCCGGCACCGCGCCCCTCGTAGCCCGTAATAAACGGCAGGTCGCGATACTTGGCGTCGTGCATGATCTTGAGTGCCAGATCGGTGGCGGGACCGCCGACCTTGCGGCCGCTCACGATGCCGTTGCGAATATCGACGATGGCGTGGTCGGGATCCGAGAAATCGTGCAGCACGATTTCGCTGTTTTTGCCGAGTATCTGCTCCAGAAAATCGACCATCGGCAAAAAGCGACGTACGGTCTCGTTCACGGGCAACTCCTTTGGATGAAATCGGAAATGATCATAACAATTTTTTCTCATGGTAACACGGTGTCTATTGACTCACATATTCGCAGGTACATTGCGTAATACAGATGAGCGGTAGGTATTTGGCGGTAAACGGTCGACCAAAAGAAAAGTTAGATGTAATTTTGAACAGACACTTTCTTGACCTGCGGAAATGCATTATCTCAGCTGAAGAATAGTCTGATAACAAAAAATTATTATTGAGAATGAGAATCATCTTTAATACGATATGCAACGAAGGCACAACCTCAACCCCGCACTGCGTCACAATAGAGCGTTAGATGCGAAAATAACTATTTCGAGGATTGGTGGTCAAATGACCCAGGAGACGGTTACGAACGGCACTGAAGCCCTGTTCACTCGCGAAGGCATGCCTCCCGTTAAGGAAATGATCCCGTGTGCCCTTCAGCACGTACTGGCATCGTTTGCCGGCATCATTACCCCGGCGGTCATCATGGCCGGCGTCTACGGCTTTAATAGCCAGCAGAGCACCGACATCATTCAGGTTGCGCTCATTCTTTCGGCAATCGACACGGCCCTTCAGGCCTTCGCTCCCTTCCGTCGCATCGGCGGCGGCCTGCCCATCGTCATGGGCGTTTCGTTCGCGTTCCTGCCGGCCCTGCAGGCCATGGGTGCCTCGGGCTTTAGCTTTGGTGCGCTGCTGGGCGGCGAGATCGTCGGCGGCGCCGTCGCGGTCCTCTTTGGTCTGGCCTACAGCAAGATCAAGTGGCTGTTCCCGCCCGTCGTGACCGGTACGGTCATCTTCTCCATCGGCGTTTCGCTGTATCCCACGGCCGTCAAGTATATGGCCGGCGGTATGGGTACGCCGCTGTGGGGCACCCCGCAGGCCTGGTGCGTCGCTCTTATCACCTTCGCCGTGGTCTTTGCGCTCGCCAACTTTGGCAAGGGCACGCTCAAGCTGGGATCCGTGTTCTTTGGCATGATCGTTGGCATGATCGTCTCCATCCCCTTTGGCATGATCGACTTCTCCAGCGTCGCCACCGCTCAGGTCTCCGCCCTTCCCAAGCTCATGCCCTACGCGCTCGAGTTTGATCCCGAGGTCTGCATTACCCTCGCCGTCGTGTTTCCCATGGTTGCTATTCAGGTTATCGGTGACGTCTCCGCCGCCTGCCTGGGCTCCATCGACCGTATGCCCACCGAGCGCGAGCTCTCCGGCGCTATCGTGTCCCAGGGCCTCACCTCTATGGTCGGCGGCCTGCTGGGCGGTCTTCCCACCAGCGCCCTTGGCCAGAACGTGGGCATCATCTGCTCCAACAAGGTCGTCAACAAGTGGGTCTTTGTGATCATCGCGGCCGTCTTTGCCATCGCCGGTCTGTTCCCGCAGCTCTCTGCCGTCCTTTCCGCTATCCCGCAGCCCGTCATCGGCGGCGCGACCGTCGGCGTCTTTGGCACCATTACCATGAACGGCGTGCGCATGTTCACCCGCGAGGGCCTCACGCAGCGCACTACCACCATCGTCGGTACCTCCGTCGTCTTTGGCCTGGGTATCTGGATGGCCAGCGGCTGCCTTGCCGGCGAGGGTATGCCCGCCTGGGTGTCCACCGTCATCGGCTCCAATGCCGTAACCCCCACCGCCATCATGGCCATTGTCCTTAACCTGATCCTTCCGCAGACGCCGGTCGTGGCTCAGCACATCGATGCTGCCAAGGACGCTGCCGTGGATCTGGTCTTGCCCGAGAGCAAGAAGTAATCAATTCGGTGCTATTCGTCGGCGGACGCATCGCCTCGTCCGCCGACGTAGGTCCGAGCGCGAGCTCAAAGCCAAGTACCCGGATGCCGAATGCGTAGATGTCCGAGGTAGCCTCATCAAGCCCGGACTTATCAACTGCAATACCCACAGGATGTATGTTCGTTCACGATGATGCAGCGAGCGCCTCTTGCGGGTGCGACGGTTGTCGAATTACGTTATAGCTAGCTATATTATAGGAAGGTATAATATAGCTAGCTATAACGTAAAGGAAGGATGGCTCTATGTTTATCGGAAGAACAGCGGAAATGTCCGAGCTCAATCGACTGTATGGTACGGGCTCCTTTGAGATGCCTGTGATTTACGGCCGCCGTCGCGTAGGTAAAACGCGCCTTATCACAGAGTTCATCCAAGGCAAGAAGGCCATTTACTTTCAAGCTCGTCGTAGCAATGCAGAGGCAAACCTGCACGGCTTTAGCCAGGCAATACTTGCAAGCTCGGTTGGTGCTGCAGGCGTGTCGTTTCGTAGTTTTGACGAGGCGTTCGATGCATTGGCCACCATGGCCCGCACGGAACGTTTGATTGTCGTGATTGACGAGTATCCCTATCTCGCCCGATCGAATCCCGAGATCAGCTCGTTGCTGCAAGACAAGATCGATCACATGTACAAAGAGACCAAGCTCATGCTTATCCTGTGCGGCTCGTCTCTTTCGTTTATGGAGGAACAGGTGTTGGGCTACGAGAGCCCGCTATACGGTAGGCGTACGGCCCAGTTTAAGATCATGCCGCTCGATTTTATGACGACCCTCGGCCTGTGGCAGAGCATGAGTCGCGAAGACGCTGCAGTTTGCTATGGCATGACGGGCGGCATTCCTGCATATATCGAGAAAGTCGATCCTGCCGCACCGCTCAAGGACAACATCAAACGTCTTTTTCTTACTCCTACGGGCTATCTCTTTGAGGAACCGAGTAACCTGCTGTTGCAAGAGTGCCGCAATCCCGAGCAATATGATGCGATCGTGCAAGCAATTGCTCAGGGGCGCTTGAGAATCTCGGAGATTGCGAGCTCTACGGGAATCCCTGCGAGTAACGTAAAGAGCTATGTGGATAAGCTGGCGTCGCTTGGGATTGTCGAGCGCGAGCTGCCCCTAAACGAGACGAGCAATAAGCGGGCCGTGTATCTGCTGAGCGACCAGATGTTTAGGTTCTGGTACAAGTTTGTGCCGCAGAACATCGGGCTGATTCAAAACGATATGGCCGAGATGGCGTATAAGCGCATTGAGCCGCACGTGTCGGATTACATGGGCACGGTCTTTGAGCTTATATGCAGGCAGTATGTGTACGAACTCGCGCGGGCGGGCCAACTCGATGTGGTTCCGGCGAACGTCGGGCGCTGGTGGGGGACGGATAATCGCACGCATACGCAGGAAGAAATCGACTTGATTGTTGACGATGGCGAGGGCACTGCGCTGTTTGCGGAGTGCAAATGGCGCAATGAACCGGTGGGCGAAGACGTGCTGCAAAAGCTCGTGCACCGAAGCGAGCTCTTAAGACGGCAACATAAAAGCTACGTGATCTTCTTGAAGCGTGGCTTTACGCAAGGATGTCAGGAAGCTGCGGCGAGCAGGGGAGATACCAAGCTGATTTCGTTTGCCGAGATGTGCGAGCGGAGATAACCAAGCGCGCTCTGATGTGATGCTCGGAATGGGTTGCGCTTTCCGGATCGCCCTTCAAGCGGAAGCTCATATGTTCAAGAAATGGGAGGCAGCTCATCGCGAGCCGGGGCCTTTTGTTTGGAGCGGAGGCGGCATCCCGGAATTCAGGCAATCCGGTGGTCAGGGGTTGAGCGAGCGTTGCGCTAAGGATGCCAAGCGTAAAACCTTCAATGAAAATAGCGTAAAAACTGCATCTGTCATGGCGTAAAAACTACATTGAATGTAGCGTAAAATCAGCATTGAGAATGGCGTAATTTCGCATATCGCGTGATAGAGAGGGACGGCCGTCTGTGGATGCACCAAAGAGATTGACCCAAAAGGGATATAGACCCCGGCTCATAGAGGAGCGCCTCGACACCCTTATGCGGGCGTTTGGCTGTGTGGAGATCAACGGCCCCAAATGGTGCGGCAAGACCTGGACGGCGCTCTCTCGCTCGGCGAGCGTCTCCAGGCTCGATGAGCCTGCGCAGCGCGCGGCGGCAGAGGTCGACCCAAGCCTGGCGCTCATCGGCGATGCGCCACACCTGGTCGATGAATGGCAGGAGGTGCCCGAGGTTTGGGATGCCGCCCGGCGCTTCGTGGACGCGAGCGGCAACGAACGCGGGACACTTTTGCTCACGGGATCGACCGCGCTCAAAAGCGAGGAGCGCAGCCATGTTCGTCATTCCGGCACGGGTAGGATCGCCCGTCTGTCAATGCGCCCCATGGCCCTGTGTGAGTCGGGCGACGGCGAGCCGCTCGTGTCACTGGCAAGCCTCTTTAAGGGCGAGGGTTTTGCCCCTCAGCGTTGCGAGAGCACGGTGGATGACGTCGCACGCTGGTGCTGCAGGGGCGGTTGGCCTGCAAACCTTGGGCTTTCGGAAGAGCTTGCGCGAGAGACGGCAAGCCAGTACGTGCACTCGGTGCTCGACGTCAACGTGCTGGATGAGGGCATGTCGCCCGAGCTTGCACACGGCCTTTTGCGAGCTCTTGCCATGAACGAGAGCCAGGCTGTCACGTACAAGACGCTCGTAAAGGACGCCTCGTACGGTGAGGCGGGCCCCGACGAGAGGACCATCGCTGCGTACTTGGACCTCTTCAACAGGCTCAAGCTGACCGAGGACCTGTGCGGATGGGAGCCGCCCATGCGCTCGAAGGCCCGCGTTCGCGTGCGCCCCAAGCGCTACTTCTGTGACCCGTCACTTGCGGCGGCGTTGCTGGGGGCTACCCCCGAGCGGCTGCTTGGCGATATGCAAACGCTGGGGATGCTCTTTGAGAACCTTGTTCTGCGCGACGTGCGCGTGTTCCTTTCCACCTACGGCGGTGTTGACAACAGTGTCCATTATTTCCGAGATGAGAAGGGCCTTGAGGTTGATCTGATCGTTGAGCACGACGGGCGCTGGGGAGCCATCGAGGTCAAGCTGAGTGATGCGAAAGCAGACGATGGAGCGAGAAATCTCAAGGCGCTGGAGAGGAAAGTGCTCTCCAATCCTGCCGCCCAGAATGCCGCGCCGGCGTTTTTGGCGGTCGTGGTTGGAAAGGGGAGCATTGCCTACACACGCGACGACGGCGTGGCGGTGATCCCCATGGCGGCACTTGGGGCGTAGTGGTCTTGCGGGGCGTGCCGTGCTTCCTTTACCGAAAATCCATTTGGTAAACCAGATACTCGCGGATAGAATAAAGTCGACGGCAGCCCAAGTTCTGGAGAGCTGGGCAGCGCCGTTGCTTGGTCAAGAGGTCAGTGCCTTAATGGCAGCGACTTGTTATGCTTCGAATGCTGCTTGAGTGCCTCGGAAAGTTCGATAAGCGCCGTGAAGAGCGAGACCAAAGCAACCAAGAGCTCTACGAGCTCTGATGGGCCCGGGATGACCGCTGATTCAAGTCACCGGGCCTAAATCTTTTTCATGCATTTGAATAGAGCGGGCGACTCTCTTGGGGCGGTCTGTATGGCGTGCGACCGGCGCATGGCATTGCACCCCGCTTTTGTGTCCGCACGGGCGGCTATCCTTACGGCAATGTAGCCGCTTATGTAGCAAGCGGCAGGCAACGGAGAAAGGCCCTAACCGTGTCAGCTGAAAAGACGCCGTGTATCTCGGCTATCGATACGACGAACTTTGCGCGCCAGATTGTGCTGGACTTTGAGTTTGCGCCGGTGCCAAAGCAGCGCCAGCGCCGTGGACTGCGCAATGAGATTATCGAGGTCGGTGCCGTTAAGCTCGATTACCACGGCAACGTTATGGGCGAGTTCTCGCAGTTTGTACAGACGGAATTTACCGAAGGCGTTGCGTTCCCCGTTCGCGAGCTTACGGGGATATCGGCCGTGGACACCGCGATGGCCGATCCGCTCTATGTGGTGATTAAAAGGCTCAGTGATTGGATCGGTCGCTACTCCGCCCAGGTGGTCTGTTGGAGCGGGGCGGACCGTCGACAGCTTTTGACCGAGTGCCAGGCAAAGCACATCGATCTTTCCGCATTTCCTGCGGACTGGGCCGACCTGCAGGCGTTTTACACCTCGATCATGGACGTGGGCAGCCACGGGCGCGTCTCTTTGAGTGACGCGGCAACGTGGTTTGGCATCGAGTTCGACGAGTCGACGGGCCACGCCCACAGCGCCCTGGCCGATGCACGCGTGACCGCTAAGCTGCTCAAGCAGATGATGGAGGGGGACTATCATGTGAGTTCGCGCGCCCAGGAGATCCGCCAGCGGTGGGGGATGGGCGAGCGAGTCCAGACGCACCTTTCCAAGAAGTGCCCCGAGCTGGGAGACCTGCTGTTGAAGCTGAAGGCGGAGGGGAGGTAGGGGGCTCATTTGACGACAAGCGGACGGAATGGTTGCGCGAAGGATTCTAGGACCAGCAGCAGATGACAGCGTTTGGGATTCTACTCAAGGACACGCTGACATCCGCCGAGACCAAGCGGGTCAAGAGTATGGACATCGAGATGGCATCCATTGTCGAAGAACGGCTTGCTAACATGATTCGCTGGATGGGCAGGTATAGACCCGTGACGCTGTGCGCGTTATCGTGCACAATGAGGCGTACAGGCTGCCAGAGGCGAACTGTTCCGGCGAGGTTCTGAGCAACTGCATCATCGAGATTATCGAGTACTTCTACGAGAGGGATTTTGCGGCGTAGAGCAATCTAATAATACGCGTTTGCAGGAGGAAGCCGGTATGGCAGACGAACTTGTTTTTAGTGGTGGCGAGATAGTTTACACCATGCCTCAACTGCCCAAAGTTGCATCTGTGCCGCTGAACGGCAGCGCCGTGCTGGTTGGTTTTAAGGACGCTCCCGATGGGGAGGAGGTCCTCTTTGATTTTGACCCTCGGGCTGAAAAGGCTACGAAGCTCGACTATGAACTTGCGGCCGTTAGCGGGCTCCTCACGGGCACGTTGAACATCCTTTGGCAGAAAGACTTCAACCTAGAGGGCGCCAAAGAGTGGGGCGACAAGAAGGTTGGCAAATTCGTTCTTACGATTGCCAAGTCTGTGGGTATGACAAAGGCGGATGCAACTCTAGAAGACGCTATTCGCTTTCTAGAGAAAGGGTTTCCTCTTGCCGCGGATAAGCTGACTGCCGAGTTTGGCGGCGGGCTCCAACATCATCTGTGGGATTTTTCGCACCACCCGAGCTTGGTTGGCCTTGCGTGTTCGATTCTCTCGCAGTTCACGTGCAAAGGCTATGGTACCGATACGGCCGGCCGGTTTGTCGCCTTTGACCTGCCTGCCGCCGCCTTCGATCCCGACTGCCCTCTTATAGGCAGGAACGTTCCAGAGAAGATCGCGTTTGGCATTCTGTTCTGGGCGATGCATCTCGTGAGCGACATGGCGGGGTCTAGTTCAAACCCCGGTAAGGGGACGGGTGTTCCCGGCGTCGTGCTGTCCCTGCTAAAGGAGCTCTCCTCTCTGCCTATTTTTCAAGACATACAGATTGCCTATAAGGGCGAGGATATTCGCATTCAGCAATGGATCTCAAAGCTGTTTAACGGAACGGCGTTCAAAACCGAGGACGGCAAGCCCATTCGTTTCGACCTTCGGACGGAAGTCGGTCTTCTCGATCAGGCTTTAAGCCAGGTGCCAGCAGTCGTGGCCAACGAGGTTATCGTTCGTTGTCTCTACATGTTTTCAAGGCTCAAGGCCGAGCTAGAACGTTGCGAAGTGAGCAAGGTTTCCGGCTTGCGCAAGCTCAAGGCTTCGCATTTCATGCCCTACAACAGCAAGGCCCTCACTCGCATGGTCACGGTTTCGAGCACTTCGTTTGTTTTGGCGAATCTGGCGACGGCGGCGGTCAGGGCGGGTATCGAATGCGAGGGGAACAAGGTTGTTTTCGCCCAGAAGTTCTTCTTGCGAATAAACTACGTTGGAGTTGGACGCCTTGCGTTTGCCCTCCATGCCGACTGGGGCTATATGGCGGAGGAAATGTCCGAGCTTGGGCTGAGCGCGCCAGACGCCGCCAGGATATCTTCGATGGATTCCACTTTTATAGCCTAGATAGAGAAACGACGAGGATTGCCTTTTCGCTGAAGCTTGCCGCCATCAACTACGACTGCGGGAACGAGAAGAACGAAGTGCGCAAAGGGCAAAAGAGGAGCTGGGCTCGCGCGTGGCGGGATTCGGTCGCGGATGGCCCAGGCATAGATGCAGACAGCTACTTTTTGAGCGAGGAAGATGCGTGCGGAGCCCTTGAGGCTATTTCGCGGCAGCGAGGCGGTAAGGTGCGCGCCCTGCTGGTTGCACAGGAGTTAGTTGAGTTTTGCCCCTATTCGCAGCTGGGAGATGAAGAGAAGAAGGAATACAAAGGTTTGAAGGAGAGTGGGTCTTGGGTTAAAGATGAATTTCCCAGGAGACAAGACGCTGTTGATTTGGACGCCATACGTTCCCTCGAGAAGCGATGTAAGGCGCGCATTCGCGGGCTTTCAGGCGCGTTGCCAAAGTTTTTGGTGGGCGGAGCCATCACCGCGGTGGTGGCCGTGGGCACTGGAGGAGCTGCCGCGGTGGTCGCTCCAAATATCGCTGTCGGTATCTTTGGAGGCTCGTTTGTCGGCCTCCACGGAGCTGCGCTTGTCAATGCGAGCCTTGCCGCTGCTGGCGGCGGCGCCTTGGCCGCCGGCGGCATGGGTATGGCTGGCGGCACCGCTTTAATTGCGGGCGGCGGCGCTGCGCTTGGCCTTTTGGGTTCTGGCGGCGTTGCCCTGGCGGCGTCGATGGGGGAGGACTATGCTCAGTTCGTGCTCGTTGAATGCTCAAGGCTTCTCGCATTTCTTGATGTGGCAACTGACCGCTGCCCGCATGAGGGGGCCATTTTGGTGCGGAAAGCAGCCGAGGCCGTGCAGCGCGGCATCGCTGGCATTGAAGAAGATGTCGAAAAGGAGAACGGAAAGGGAAATCGCAAGGATGGCAAGTTACTTAAGCAACTGAAGAAGGGTCTTGGGTATTTGACTTCGACCCTTAAGCAGATCGAGAAGATGCAGAGGCGCCTTGGCACCGCCGGTGAGGGTGAGCTGCTCAACAGCTTGCCGGCATCGGGCGATGAATAGGTACACTGCATATTGATGCCCCGGGAATGGCCTCTGATACAAGTCGCCGGGGCTCATTTTGTTTTAACGCAAGCTCTATGCCGGTGAGCTTGTTTTCGATGCCACTTGTCGAGGCTGAGTGCAGGTCGGCGACTTGCTCGATGTCTGATTTGCCCTTCGATCAGTTCTTGTCGAGTTTCTTTGGGCGGGAGAGGCAGCGATCTAGATATCCGCTCTTGGCATATGAGATAAGAAGCTCGTAAGACTGTGGCAATGTCAAAAGGCATACACAAGTGTCAGTCTTTTGACATCGTATGATTTTGGGGAGTGGCGTGCAGCTATCGCGCGCCACCATGACGGCGTAAGTGTTTGCTTTCGTTGTAGAATCTAACGATATGAGCATCCCGGTTGCTCCAGTGCTTCGATGCTCTGCCTTTAGCGCCCTCCGCTCAGTGGAGGACTGACTGCAAACGGCGTAAACAAGACAAGGGGGATTGCGCAAATGAAAGCAACCGAGGCGAATCTGCTCGACCTTATGGGCGTGGCGAAGATGCAGTTCGTCATTCCCGTGTACCAGCGAGTTTACTCGTGGAGTGTAAAAGAGTGCGAGGTTCTTTGGGATGACGTCATGCGAGCGGGTCGCGATGGCGTATCGCACTTCGTGGGGTCGATGCTTTATATCCCCGAGTCCGAGAGCTCTGCCACGAGTATTTCGCGCGTGCTTCTGATTGACGGGCAGCAGCGCATGACGACGTTTTCGTTGATGATCGCTGCTTTGGCTGACTATCTGGAGAGCAACCCCGACAAGGCCGGCTTCCTTGGAGACCTCAAGGTCTCTGCGCTGCGGAAGAACTACCTTTTTAACGATGATGACTACAGCGGTCTGGCGCGCTACAAGCTGGTGCTCTCGCAGGACGATAAAGAGACACTGTTCTCCATCGTGTCTGGGTCTCCCGTGCCAGATGAAAAATCGGATCGCATTGTCGAGAATCATGCGTTCTTCCGTGAAAAGATGCACGGGAAATCATTCGACCCTGCAAGGCTTTGGGCGGGGCTAAACCGCGTGCAGGTCATCGACACCAAGCTCACCGCGGGCGTTGATAATGCTCAGCTCATATTTGAGTCCATGAACTCCAAGGGCAAGCCGCTCACGCCTATTGACCTCATTCGTAACTTCGTTCTTATGTCTCTTCCCAATGACGAGCAGACCAAGCTTTACGAGGGTTACTGGCACCCGCTCGAGCGCTTGTTCGGAAAAGGCGGCGAAGAAGAGTTCAATGCATTTATCTGGTACTGGCTGTGGCTCAAGGTTCCCAATAGGATGCCAAAGGAAAACGAGGCCTACTACGAGTTCAAACGCTATTTCGCTGATGACTACGATGGGGATACCGAGGGCCTGCTGAAGGAGCTCCGCGAATATGCGCAAAGATATGCCAGGTTGTTCCTTGGCGAGGAGAAAGACGATGGCCTGCACCAAGTATTCGGCAGAATCGTAAGCCTTGATGTGAAGCAGATCAGGCCTCTTTTGATGCTGCTTTACTCGGTTTACGAGGGAAATATGTTAAACCACAATGCGTTTTTGCGTATCTGCGAGACTATCGAGTCGTTCCTGTTCAGGCGGGCGGTTTGCGGCAGGCTTACCACGGGCCTAAATAATTTCTTTGCCGGCATGTATCGCAACCTCGAGCAGCAGGACGATATAGAGGAGTACGTTACGGCGATGCTCCTTATCCACAGCAGCGGTATGACTGCGTACTTCCCGACAGACGAGCATTTTGTCGAGGAGTTTAAGACGCGTGACTGCTACAACCGCTTCTCCAAAAAGCGCTATTACCTGGAGCGCATGGAGAACTGGCACCACCCGAAGGAGCCCATCTCGGCTGACAATTACCAAATCGAGCACGTCATGCCCCAGACGATCGACGGTGAACATGGCTGGAAGGAATCGCTTGGCGAGAACTGGGAAGACATCCACGACAGGTTATGCAACAACCTGGGCAACCTTACGCTGACGGGCTACAACCAGGAGTACTCAAACCGGTCGTTCTCGGACAAGCTCAATCTTCCGAACGTGGGACTTAAATGCAGCCCGCTCTACCTAAACAAGTCGATCGCCTCGCATGAAAAATGGAGCGAGGAGGAGATTAGGCAGCGTGCGGACGATCTGGCGAAAGAGGCGTGCGAGATATGGAAATATCCCGACCTTCCGGCAGACGTCGTCGACAAGTACCGTCCTTCTCGTGGGGAGTCTGACGAGGCGCCTATCTGGACCTTGCAAGAGAACCATCCAACCTTTGCCGAGGGCGGGCTTAATCAAAAACTGTTCGAGGAGATACGCGAGTCTATCCTCAACGCCAATCCTTCGTGGGAATCCTATATGGCCAAGTACTACGTAGGATTCAGGTCGGGCAAACGGAAGTTGCATGCCGTGCTGGAAGGCAGGACTAGCAACGGCGGCTGGATTGCCGTTGGCTTGGCAAAGAGTGTGGATGATCTAATGGATCCAGAGGACATGTGCCAGGATAAACGCACGCAGGGTGGATTTGGCCGGGCCTACCGACCTATGTTGCCCTTCGGAGTGCCGATGACATTCCCGCGGTACTCGATCTTATATAGCAGTGCTAGGTTGAAGGCCGGGAGTCTAATTCTCGACCTTCGCCAGCTTAAAATCGTAGAGGCTCATCCGCCCGTTTACACCCCCGCAATTCCGCGCGTCGCGCTTAGCAGCTCATATTCCCTCTGGCTCCACTGACGCAGTTCGGCAGTCTCGACGGCATCGCGGCACAGGTCCAGGAACACCTCGGCGCCCTCGCAGAAGCACTCACGGACAAAGGCACCGGATCCGTCCGCAACGCACGTGCCGTCTGCAAACAGCTTCCAACTCGACGGCTCGCGCGAGTCGTCTCCGAGCAGTTTGATCTGCAACACATGCGGATTACCGCCGGCGCAGAGCTCTTCCTCGAGCTTCTTCACCGTAAAGCGCATCTGGTGGGAGAGGCCGCTCTTAACCATGGCCGAGGCATAGCCGTTCGGCTCGTCTAGAAGATGCATTCGTTTTGGTTTGGCTGCCAGGTTGTGGAAGTTGCGCTCGCTGCGCACAGAGAAATTGTCCATACGGACTCCTTTCATCGATGTTGGCAGGGCCACCGTGCCTCTTGGCCGGTTGGCGTCGGGATCGTGGAGCCAACTCTCTACCCCGACTCTGGATAAAACGCGCCCGCTCCTTGCGGGCACGATGGAGTCTATCAGCGTGCGCGGACACAAATCAAGCGCCGCCTGCGAAATGATGTGCAGACGGCGCTTGATTTTGCCGGCTGCTGTTAGGCTTAAATCCGAAAAAGTGTCGAAATATCCCGTGTAAAAGTACGGAAAAGTGTCGTAATACACACTTCAAAATCTCGAAAAAGTGTCGAAATGAGCACCTAGCAACCACGGAAAAGTGTATCCTAGTGCTAAAACAGCACGTAATAAGGGGTACGCTTATGCTACAGAGAAAAGCGAAAGCACAGTTTGAATCTTGGCTTGCCTCGTCGCCCAACAAGGCTCTTTTGGTCAAGGCGCCCGACAGGTAGGAAAGTCATATTTGGTCAACGTCTTTGCAAGCGAATCGTTCGAAAACGTCGTGACGTTCGACCTTATCGCCGACGCGTCCGTGCGCGATTCGTTTTTGGCGGCGAAAAGCGCGGATGACCTGCTTATGCGCATGTCTATTGCTGCAACGCAGCCGATGGTTGCGAACAAGACCGTTGTGGTCATCGACGAGGTGCAGCGATGCCCCAACGTAGTGACGTTTATCAAATACCTGGTCCAGCGCGGCGACTGTCGATACATCCTTACCGGATCGCTCCTTGGCGTTGAGCTCGAGGGCATCGATTCCCTGCCGGTGGGGTATGTCGAGCAGGTCCAGATGTACCCGCTCGACTTTGAGGAGTTCTGCTGGGCAAGCGGCGTTGCTGCCGGAGCGTTTGACATGCTCAGGGGTTGTCTAAAGGACGAAAAGGAGCTCCCCGGCTATCTGTATGACCGCTTGCTCAATCTGTTCCATCAGTATGTGGTGGTGGGGGGCATGCCCGACGCGGTCAATTCCTTCTTGGCGACGCGCAATGTCGACGAGGTTCGAAACATCCATCGCGATCTTCACGCCCTGTATCGCGATGACATCGCAAAGTACGCTCCGCCTGAGCTACGCTTGGTTATTCGCGATATCTATGATCTGATTCCCAGCGAGGCCGGCTCCAAAAACAAGCGATTCAAACTGTCATCGATTAACGGTGTCAAACGTTTTTCGCAGGTGACAGATCATTTTCTCTGGCTATCGGAGGCGGGTGTCGCGCTTCCCGTCTATAACGTAACGGCGCCCGTGGCACCCCTTTTATTGGGGGAGCAACGAAATCTGTTCAAGCTGTTTTACTTGGACACCGGAATGCTCATGTCGTCGTATTCCAAAAGGGTCGCCCAAGCGTTTTTGATGGGGAGGCGGAAGACGCCTTTGGCATGAACATGGGGGCGGCGTTTGAGGGCTTCGTTGCCCAAGAGCTCAAGGCTCATGGATTTAGATTGCGCTACTTTACGTCCAAAAAGGTCGGTGAGCTCGATTTTGTGGAAGAGACGTTCGATGGGGAAGTGTTTGCCATCGAGGTCAAATCGGGCAAGAGTTTTAAGTCCCACGCGGCGCTCGATAACGCATTGGCAACGAAGGGCTACGGAATCGATCGCGCCTGGTACTTGCGGAATGTAATCTTCACCGCGATGGTGACGTGCTGTATCTGCCCATCTTTATGGCAGGGCTTTTGGAGCCGTAACGTGCCGTCGGCTCTTCCGGCCTTCCCTTAACCCTCACTACTCGTCGTCTCCGTCGTTGGGGTCGCCCTTGAGGGTGTTGATGTCCAGGTACTGGTTGTCATCCTCTGCTTTCTGCGTTGCCGATTCGGACGCGGTGGGGCCGCGGAACAGCTGGAATCCCTCAAATGCGATCATGCCGAGCAGGGCGATGATGATGGCGATAAAAACAACCTTTGCCGCCTGCGAAAACTCCGAAAAGCGTGGCGGTTCTTCTTTGGTGTGGTAATCGGCAGCGCGCTCATCGTCGGTGCCGTGGGTATACGACGATGCCGAGGCTGCCTTTACGCTCGCTTGGTTGTAATCGGGAGCGGGCGTGGCGGCAAACGGGTCGCGAGGATAGCCGCTCGACGTTTGGCCGTAATCCTCGGTTTCGATGCGACCGGCGTCAGCATAGCCATCGGAATAATCGGAATATGCCGCACCGCCCTCATAGCCCGCGGCGCTCGTGTTGGCGGCAAAAAGCGGATTAACTGGAACGTCGAGCGCCGGCATGCCGGTAGAGGTCTCATCCAGATCGGCTGCAGCCCAGGAATCGTAGGCAACCTGATGGGCAACGGGCTCATCGAGCCTTGTGACCGGAGGCTTGCGTGCCGCAGGAACAGGCAACTGCCGGGCGCTGTACATAACGGTGCTGTCGGCCGATTTGCCTGCGTCGCTGCAGCGAGAAATGCCGCCGTCTCGGACGGGTCGCTTGCGGGGCGGGGAGTGGGTGTGGGCGCAGACGCGGGCGTCGAAACAGGCGACTGCGCAGGAGCCGGCGCAGATGCGGGCTTAGGCGCAAGTGCGGGATTGGGGCTTGACGGGCGAGCCCCACCGCCCATGAGTTCGTCGGCGGTCCACGGGCGATCATCCATCACGTCGTCAAGGCTCAGCGAAAACAGGTCGTCTTCACCCTCATCGAACATGCGGTGCACATGTCCACCAATTGCCGGAATCAATCCGCGACCGGTGCATGATGCCTTGCTCAACGCCATTCTGTTCCACCCTTTCGAAATACTAATGACATCGATTATATGGAACTTTCCAAGCGGCTCGGTCTTGGATTCATGCTTTCCAGAACTCGCGCCCAAAAGGGGAGGGGCAATCCAGGCGAGTGCCTACTTGTCGCCTGTTGCCGCCTTGGCCTCATTGAGGTAGCTATAGAAGCTGTACTTGGAGATGCCAAAGAACTCGCAGGCGCGCTCGCTCGACTTGGAAATGAGGAAGGCGCCGCGACGGTCGAGGTAGCCAATGGCACGAATGCGCTCGTCTTTGGTCATGAGTGCCGCGGGCTTGCCCACAAACTGTTCGCACTCGTGCAGCAGGTCCTCGAGCAGGTCGCCGATGTTCTTGGTAATGGGCTCGGGCTCGGTGTAGCCCGTGCCGCCGGTGCCGGTAAAGGCGTCGAGCGAACGCTCAAAAGCCTTCATAAGCGTAATGTCAAAGTTGATGCCCAAAATGCCGACGGGCTTGCCCTCATCGTTGCGGATAAAGATGGTCGAGGACTTGAGCAGCTTGCCATCGGCGGTTTTGGTGAGGTACGGCTCGCGGTCGTGCACGTCGGCGGTGCCCTCGTGCATGGATTCAAGCACAATATGGCTGGGGCCGTCACCCAGTTTGCGCCCGCTGACGTGGCCGTTTTCGATCACTACGATGGAGCGGTCCACGTCCTCGGTCTCCAGGTCGTGGACGACGACTTCGCAGTTGGGGCCAAATTGGAGCGCCAGGCCGTGTGCAAGGCGCTTGTAAAACTCAATCTGTGCGGGGGTCATGGGTGCCTTCCTAAAAATTAGATTGGGCACACTTTGCCATAAACCACACTTGACCGCAAACAAATCCATCAACAAGGCAATTCATGACCGTTCGGCGCCGAAAAAGTACCGATTACGGCAACAAACAATTTGTTAGGTTTACCAATCAAAAAGTGTGATAGAACAGTGCTAACAAACTTTTTGTTTGGCATCCACATAAAAGTTCAGTCGCATGAATGGGAATGGGCTGAAACGCGTATGCGGGGGCCGGCAAGAGAGAACTTAAGGAGTTCACCGTATGGCCGATAAGATCCAGTGGGCGGGCAACACGATGCCCAAGAGCGATGACAAGCACTTGGGAATCATGAGCCTCGACCACGTGAAGAAGGCCCGCGCCTTCCACCAGTCGTTCCCCCAGTACACCGTCACTCCGCTTGCCCGTCTGGATGGCCAGGCCGCGCGCCTGGGCCTGTCCAACCTGTGCGTTAAGGACGAGAGCTATCGCTTTGGCCTCAACGCTTTTAAGGTCCTGGGCGGTTCGTTTGCCATGGCCAACTACATTGCCGACGAGACAGGCAAGGACGTTGCCGAGTGCACCTTCGATTACCTGACCTCCGATCAGCTTGCCAAGGACTTTGGCCAGGCCACCTTCTTTACCGCCACCGACGGCAACCATGGCCGCGGCGTGGCATGGGCTGCCAACAAGCTGGGCCAGAAGGCCGTCGTGCACATGCCCAAGGGTTCCACCAAGCCCCGTTTTGATAACATCGCCGCCGAGGGCGCCACGGTGACCATCGAAGAGGTCAACTACGACGAGTGCGTGCGCATGGCCGCTGCCGAGGCCGATGCCTGCGAGCGCGGCGTCATCGTTCAGGATACCGCCTGGGAGGGCTACGAGAAGATCCCGTCCTGGATCATGGAGGGCTACGGCACCATGGCTTCCGAGGCTGCCGAGCAGCTGCGCGAGATGGCCATCAACCGCCCGACGCACGTCTTTGTCCAGGCTGGCGTGGGCTCGCTCGCCGGCGCCGTGGTGGGCTACTTCACCAACCTGTATCCCGATAACCCGCCCACCTTCGTCGTGGTCGAGTGCGCGCCTGCCGCCTGCCTGTACAAGGGCGCTGCCGCCGGCGACGGCGATCCGCGCATCGTGGACGGCGACATGCCCTCCATCATGGCCGGCCTGTGCTGCGGCGAGCCAACATCCTGGGTTGGGATATCCTGCGCAACCACACCACCGCCTTCGTGTCCTGCCCCGACTGGGTCACCGCTCGCGGCATGCGCACCCTGGGCGCTCCCGAGAAGGGCGACCCGCGCGTTATCTCCGGCGAGTCCGGCGCCGTGACCACCGGTCTGGTCGAGACCCTTATGCTCGATCCCGAGTACGCCGAGCTCAAGGAGCTCATCGGCCTGGACAAGACGAGCTCCGTGCTCTGCTTCTCCACCGAGGGCGACACCGATCCGGATCAGTACCGTCGCATCGTCTGGGAGGGCGAGTATCCGACCTGCTAATCGTTGGGCGGCGCAACGCGCCGCGCCAAATTTCTATCAGAACCCCTATGTCCTGCAGATGCATGAACCCGGGAGGCGGAGCGATACCTATTTGCTCCGTCGCGAGTTCCGCACGCAAAGGAAAGCACTTAATGTGCTTTCCGTCTTGCGCAGGACTGTCCGAGCAGCGGAGTAAATAGGTATCGCTCCGCCACCTCACAGGTAGATTCCTTCGTTTGAAAGGTTATGAACAATGGCTAAAGAACTCGATTACGACGCTATCAAGGCTGCTGCGGAGTCTCATCGTGCTGATATGACTCGCTTCCTGCGCGCTATGATCTCCCACCCCTCTGAGTCTTGCGAGGAGGGTGAGGTTGTCGCTTGCATCAAGGCCGAGATGGAGAGCTTGGCTATGACGAGGTCAAGGTCGACGGCCTGGGCAACGTCATGGGCTTTATGGGCGAGGGCGACAAGATCATCGCCATCGACTCTCACATCGACACCGTCGGCATCGGCAACATCGAGAACTGGGATGCCGATCCCTATGAGGGCTACGAGACCGACGAGATCATTTACGGCCGCGGCGGCTCCGACCAGGAGGGTGGCATGGCTTCTGCTACCTACGCAGCCAAGATGATGAAGGACATGGGCCTCATCCCCGAGGGCTACAAGATCATGGTCGTCGGCACCGTCCAGGAAGAGGACTGCGACGGCATGTGCTGGCAGTACATCTACAACAAGGACGGCATTAAGCCCGAGTTCGTCATTTCCACCGAGCCCACCGACGGCGGCATCTATCGCGGTCACCGCGGCCGCATGGAGATCCGCGTCGACGTTCACGGCACCTCCTGCCACGGCTCCGCTCCCGACCGCGGCGACAACGCCATCTACAAGATGGCCGACATCATCGCCGACGTCCGCGCTCTCAACAACAACGGCTGCGACGAGTCGACCGACATCAAGGGCCTCGTCAAGATGCTCGATCCCAAGTACAACCCCGAGCACTTCGAGGACGCCCGCTTCCTGGGCCGCGGCACCTGCACCGTCAGCCAGATCTTCTACACCAGCCCCAGCCGCTGCGCTGTCGCTGACTCTTGTGCCATCTCCATCGACCGTCGCATGACCGCCGGCGAGACCTGGGAGTCCTGCCTGGACGAGATCCGCAACCTGCCGGCCGCCAAGAAGTACGGCGACGACGTGAAGGTCTCCATGTACATGTACGACCGTCCGTCCTGGACCGGCGAGGTCTACGAGACCGAGGCTTACTTCCCCACGTGGATCAACAAGGAGACCGCTCCGCACGTCAAGGCCCTCGTCGACGCCCACAAGGCCATGTTCGGTGACGAGCGCATCGGCTGCGAGCCCAGCATGGACAAGCGCACCGGTCGTCCGCTGTGCGACAAGTGGACCTTCTCCACGAACTGCGTTTCCATCCAGGGCCGCTATGGCATCCCCTGCGTCGGCTTTGGCCCGGGTGCCGAGTCTCAGGCTCACGCTCCCAACGAGGTCACCTACAAGGACGACCTGGTCACCGCTGCCGCCATGTATGTGGCTGCCCTGAACCTCTACGATCCGAGCCAGGCCGATGGCGACGCCACCGTGTTCCGCGCCGGTCTGACCAACAACAAGATCGACTAGTCCCATTCCTTGATCTTGTTGAGCCGGGGGCCGCTCGTGTCCCCGGCACCCCCTGTTGACTTGGGGCCCGCGGTCGTTATCTCCCATGCTTCCTCAACGGTAGCGGGTCCTCGTCATAGTGCTCGGCATGTTCTAGCCACACGCGCATGCCGGAGCACATCTACTCATTGCGATCGTTTCACCTTTAGAAAGGATATTTACATGGACGCCAAGTTTACCGAGCTCGTCGAGCAGCTGAACGGCCTCGATTTTAAGGGCATGTACGGCAGCGACTTCCTGCACACCTGGGATAAGACCACCGATGAGCTCAAGGCGCTCTACATCGTCGCCGACGCCCTGCGCGAGCTGCGTGAGAACAACGTTTCGTCCAAGATCTTCGACTCGGGTCTGGCCGTCTCCCTGTTCCGTGACAACTCCACCCGTACGCGCTTCTCCTTCTCTAAGGCCGCCAACCTGCTCGGCCTTGAGCTGCAGGACCTGGACGAGAAGAAGTCCCAGATCGCCCACGGTGAGACCGTCCGCGAGACCGCTACCATGATCTCCTTCATGGCTGACGTCATCGGCATCCGCGACGACATGTACATCGGCAAGGGCGACGCCTACATGGCCGAGGTCTCCGAGTCCGTGCAGCAGGCCTACGAGGACGGCGTTCTGGATCACCGTCCCACGCTCATCTCCCTGCAGTCCGACTCCGATCACCCCACGCAGTCCTCTGCCGACATGCTCTACCTCATCAACGAGTTTGGCGGCCTCGAGAACCTCAAGGGCAAGAAGGTCGCCGTTACCTGGGCCTATTCGCCTCTTACGGCAAGCCGCTGTCCTGCCCGCAGTCGCTGATCAGCCTGCTGCCCCGTTTTGGCATGGACGTCACCCTGGCCCACCCCGAGGGCTACGACCTCATGCCCGAGGTCGTCGAGCGTGCCAAGGGCTATGCCGCCGAGTCCGGCACCACCTTTAAGCAGGTCAACACCATGGCTGAGGCCTTCGAGGGCGCCGACATCGTGATCCCCAAGAGCTGGGCTCCGTTTGCCGCCATGGAGAAGCGTACCAACCTGTACGCCGAGGGCGACGACGCCGGCATCGCTGCGCTCGAGAAGGAGCTGCTCGCTCAGAACGCTACGCATCAGGATTGGTGCTCCACGACCGAGCTCATGGAGAAGACCGCCAACGGCCAGGACACCATCTTTATGCATCCGCTGCCCGCCGACATCTCCGGTGTCTCCTGCGAGCACGGCGAGGTCAACGCCGACGTCTTCGATATGCACCGCGTGGGCATGTACAAGGAGGCCAGCTACAAGCCGTACGCCATCGCAGCCATGATGTTCCTGCAGAAGGTTGCCGATCCCGCCGCTACCCTCAAGGCCCTCGACGAGCGCAACACCGCCCGTTGGTTCCAGGCCTAAAGCTGGGCTGAGAAATGGCTAAGCGTATTGTTGTCGCCCTGGGTGGAAACGCCCTCGGCGCCAACCTTCCCGAGCAGATGGAGGCCGTCAAGACGACTTCCAAGGCTATCGTCGACCTGATCGAGGAGGGCAACGAGGTTGTCGTCGTGCATGGCAACGGTCCCCAGGTGGGTATGATCGCCAACGCGATGGCCGAGCTCACGCGCTCTAACCCTCAGAAGTACGTTCCCTGCCCGCTGTCCGTTTGCGGCGCCATGAGCCAGGGCTACATTGGCTATGACCTGCAAAATGCGCTGCGCGAGGAAATGCTCGACCGCAATATCGACAAGGGTGTCGCCACCGTGCTCACCCAGGTCGAGGTTGCGGCAGACGACCCGGCCTTTGCCGACCCGGTCAAGCCGATCGGTCCGTGGATGAGCGAGGCCGAGGCCAAGGAGCTGGAGGCCGACCGCGGCTACCAGTTCATCCACGACGAGAAGCAGGGCTTCCGTCGCGTGGTGGCTTCGCCCAAGCCCGTGAACATCGTCGAGCTCGACACCATCAAGTCGCTCGTCGAGTCCAACCACGTGGTGATCTCCTGCGGCGGTGGCGGCATTCCCGTCACCAAGGCCCAGGGCAACCACCTTAAGGGCGCTGCCGCCGTCATCGATAAGGACTTTGCGGCCGAGAAGCTCGCCGAGCAGCTCGATGCCGATGCCCTGATTATCCTGACGGCCGTGGAGAAGGTTGCCATTGGCTTTGGCACCGACCACGAGCAGTGGCTCGACACGCTGACCGCGGCTGACGTAAAGCGTCTGTCCGAGGCCAACGAGTTCGGTCGCGGCTCCATGCTGCCCAAGGTCCAGGCCGCCTCGACGTTTGCCGAGAGCAAGCCGGGCCGCACGGCGCTCATCACGCTGCTCGAGAAGGCGCGTGACGGTCTGCCGGCAAGACCGGTACCACGTTTACCGGCGACGCTGAGTAGGCATATCTGCACCATTGAGGAGGGTGCCCTGCGTCGCGGGGTGCCCTCCTTTGTGCTATGGGGAGCCAAGAGGCGTTCGCTGGAAAACGAGTGCGTGCCTGTTCCGACGGAGTGTGAGCTTGCTATGGTGGGTATAGCAACTATGGTGTCCAAGGCAGCCAGGGGAGGTTTGCGGAGATGAAACTCGGTTGCGTCATTATGGCTTCGGGCGAGGGCAAGCGGTTTGGCTCTAACAAGATGCTCGCCGATATCTATGGCGAGCCGCTGATTGCCCGGACCATCGATTCGGTCCCCGGGGGCTTTGATGTTGTGGTTTCGACGCGTTGGCCCGAGGTCGCCCATATTTGCGAGGACAAGCATTGCCCGTGCGTGCTGCACGATGGCGAGCTGCGCAGCGAAAGCGTCCGTGCGGGCCTTTCGTGGGGAGTCGAACGCAACTGGAAAGGTTGCCTCTTTTTGCCGGGCGACCAGCCACTTGTGAGTTCGGATTCTTTTGAGGCGCTCGCCGGTGCTTTTAAGGCCAACGGCGGCGTCGCGCCCGTGCGTCTTGCCCTAAACGGCGAGCCGGCCTCTCCGGTGCTGTTCCCCGCGAGCTTCTTTCCCAACCTTATGGGGCTTAAAGGAAAGGACGGCGGATCGTCGCTGCTGCGCGGCCGTGCCGATGTCCAGCTGGTCGAGCACGTGCCTACGAGCTGTGGGACGTCGATACCGCCAAGGGACAGCAACGCATAACGGAGCATATCGCCGCCTGCTCGTATTTTGATCGCGTGGCCAACTGCATCAATCAATAAGGAGCAATTATGATCATCATCAAAAACGGCGCGCTCGTGACGCCCCAGGGGCTTCGCCGCGCCGATCTTGCCATGGAGGGCGACAAGATTGTGCGGATTGCCGCGGCAATCGAGCCGGGCGAGGGCGATACCGTCCAGGACGCCACAGACTGTTGGGTGTTCCCCGGCTTTATCGACGCCCACACGCACATGCAGTGCTGGACTGGCATGGATTGGACGGCCGATAGCTTTGAGACCGGCACGCGCGCGGCTGCCTGCGGCGGTACGACGACCATCGTGGACTACGCGACGGCCGATCGCGGCGTGACCATGCCCGATGCCCTTGCCGAGTGGCATCATCGCGCCGACGGCACCTGCACGGCAAACTACGCTTTTCATATGGCACTCGCCGAGTGGAATGAGCGCAACCGCGCCGATCTTTCGGCCATGCGCGAGGCGGGCGTGTCGTCGTTTAAGACTTACTTTGCCTATGACCACCTGCGCCTGGACGATGCCGAGACGCTCGAGGTGCTGGAGGAGCTCAAGCGCGTGGGCGGTATCCTGTGCGTGCATTGCGAGAACGGTACGCTGGTGAATGAACTGCAGAAGCGCGTGTACGAGCAGGGGATTCATGGACCGAGGGGCATGCGCTCAGCCGTCCGGATGTGTGTGAGGCCGAGGCCGTGAGCCGCCTACTGTATCTGGCACACTTGGCCGGGGACGCTCCGGTCAACGTGGTGCACCTTTCGACCAAGCTGGGGCTCGAGGCCATTCGCGCTGCCAAAGCGCGCGGGCAGAAGAACATCTATGTCGAGACCTGCCCTCAGTATCTGATGCTCGACGATACTTGCTACTTGGAGCAGGGCGAGGACGGCTTTGCGGGTGCCAAGTATGTGATGAGCCCGCCGCTGCGCCATGCCGGCGACCGTGCCGCGCTGCGCGAGCGCTTGTGGCCGGCGAGATCGATACTATTGCGACCGATCATTGCAGCTTTAACCTGCACGGGCAAAAGGACCGCGGACGCGATGATTTCCGCGCGATTCCCAACGGCGGGCCCGGCGTGGAGCATCGTCCCGTCGCGATTGCCACGAGCTTTGAGGGCCAGCTGGGACCCGAGGATCTGTGCCGCTTGATGAGCGAGAACCCGGCGCGCGTCTTTGGCATGTATCCGCGCAAGGGCTGTCTTGCCGAGGGCGCCGATGCCGACGTGTGCGTGTGGGATCCAAGGTGCGCTGGACCATTAGCGCGGCGACGCAGCATCAGGCTGTGGACTACACGCCGCTCGAGGGTTTTGAGGCACATGGCCGCGCCAAGGCCGTGTTTGTGAACGGCGTGCTGGCGGCACGCGACGGCGAGCCACCGGAGCCCAACCTGGCCGCTACGTGCCCCGCTAACAGGGACGACGCCAAATTAGCTACCCCTGGAGGCTGCTGGCGGCGACGGGGCGGCCGAGGGCTGCCTCGAAGCGGTCGGCCATCGTGGGGTCGCTGAGCGTGTCAACTTGGTTGAGCATGACGCGTGCGGTGCTGAGTTTCAGCGCCTGCATCTCGGCATTGAGCACCTGGGCGACGCGCTCGGGCGTGGCGATGTCGGTGAGCTCGCAGCCGCAACGCTCGCAAAAGAGCTCGGGGCGGTGGACGGCTTCGTTGATGGGCTTGCTGAGTCCCGAGGCGCCGACGAGCCAGATGACGTTGGCCGTGCCAGAGGGAATTACCGGCTCCCAGGCGGCGTGGGCCTTGAGCGGGAGCCGCTTGCTGCCGTCCGCCTCGGCCAGGACGTAGTCAAAGCGCTGCGCCAGCTGGTCGAGCGGCTCGGCAGGGGAGGAGAGCTTGCCCGTCTCCGGGTCCAAGACGCCTGCCTGGCAGATGCTCCCGCGCGTAAGGCCAGCGCAGGCTCGCAGGTGCAACCGGGGACATGCGAGGCGCCCGGCTTCCAAGGCGCGGCGTCCAGGCGACGATTCGACCCGTCCCATGGCACGCCGGCAACGGGAAACATATGTGTGGTGGTGCAGAGAAGCACGCGGTCGCCAGCGCGCATGAGCTCAAGACCCAGCGTCTTTAGCAAGGTCGACTTGCCACCGCTGCCGATAATCGCGGTAATGCCCGGCTCGATCCTGAGCGCCGAGGCAAGATTGCCGCTAACCGTTTCCATCTGTTCACCGCCGTATAATACTGTGATAATAAATAATCATCAGAGTAGCGGTCGAACCGCTTTTGCTCTGCTCAAACCGTAGCACAGGGAGGTGCCCCGGGAATGCTCGTTTATGTTCGCGGCGCCGGCGATATCGCCACGGGCGTCGCCGCTCGCTTGGTGCGCGCCGGCGTGTCAGTTGTCATGGCTGATATCGCGGTTCCCACGTGCATCCGCCGCACAATTAGTTTTTGCGAGGCTATTCGCTTGGGCGAGGTCGAGGTCGAGGGCATTCGCGCTCGCTTGGCGCAGACGCCGGCAGAGGCGCTTGAGATTACCGAGGCGGGGGATGTCGCCGTGGTGGTGGACCCCCAGGCACAGATGCTCGACGAACTGAAGCCCGCGGCTGTGGTCGACGCGATTCTGGCCAAGCGCAATCTGGGTACCACGCGCGACATGGCTCCTGCCGTCATCGCCGTGGGGCCGGGCTTTACCGCGCCGGTTGACTGCGACGCCGTGGTCGAAACCATGCGCGGGCATTTTTTGGGCCGCGTGATTACCCAGGGCTCGCCCCAGCCCAACACGGGCGTGCCGGGCATTATCGCTGGCTATGGCAGAGAGCGCGTTATCCACAGCCCCGCCGCCGGCGTGTTTCGGTCCGACCGCGCGATCGGCGACATCGTGAGCGCCGGAGACGTGATTGGCTACGCGGGCGATTCGCCCATGTGCACGCAGATCGATGGCTGTCTGCGCGGGCTTTTGGCGAACGGCGTGCAGGTGACTGAGGCTTTAAATGCGCCGATGTCGATCCGCGCGGCGATGCCAGCTATATCAACTACATTTCGGACAAGGCGACGTCGGTCGGCGGCGGTGTGCTCGAGGCACTCGCCATGCTCACCGGTGTATTCCAGGGATAGGAAATTGCAATGGAAAAGCTCGATGTGGTGAATGCTGCGCTTGCCGCCCTGCGTGCTGGCGAGACGTGCGAGCTCGTGGTCGTGGCCGGCACGGCGGGGTCGTCGCCGCGCGGCGTGGGCGCTGGATGGTCGTCTTTGCCGACGGTAGCCAGGCGGGCACTATCGGCGGCGGCAAGATCGAGCTCTTTGCGCTCGATGAGGCGCGCGAGCTGCTGGCCGGGGGTAAATCGCGTCTGGTCCGCTACACCATGGGCGGCGAGAACTCCGATACCGGCATGATCTGCGGCGGAGCTATCTGCCTGTGCTATCTGCACCTGGACGCGACCAAGGTACCGTTGCTCCAGTCGGTTGCCGACGTCTTGGCGTATCGACGCATCGGCGACTTCGTCATTGACTTTGAGCCGTTTATCGCAAGCGCGCTCGAGGGCGATGTGGCCGAGTACCATGGCGAGGAATCGCGCCGCACCATTGCGGGCTGCCCCGGGCTTTCGCTGGTGGAGGAGGGGAGTAAGGTTACCTACACCAACGCCGCCTCCGAGATTCCTCCCGCGCACATCGAGACACTCTGCCCCGAGGGCCTGACCTATATCTTTGGCTGCGGCCACGTGGGCGCCGCGACGGCGCGGGTGCTTACGGCGGCGGGCTTTGCCGTCGTGGCGTGCGACGACCGCCCCGGCACGCTGACCCCCGATTGGGTGCCCGGTGTCTACGACCGTCGTCTGGTCGACTACAAGAGCCTGAGCAAGCAGTGCCCCATCGGCCCGCGCGACCTGGTGGTCGTCGCCACGGCGGGTCACAAGTCCGATATCGACGTGGTGATTCAGGCCATGCGTGCCAAACCCGCCTATCTGGGATGCTTGGGCTCGCGTCGCAAGACGGCCTTTGTGCGCGCCCGCCTGGAGCAGGAGGGCTTTACGCAGGACCAGATCGACGAGCTGCACCTGCCGATCGGCGTTGCCATCGAGGCCGAGGATCCCGAGGAGATCGCTATCTCTATTGCCGCCGAGATGATCCACCTGCGCCGCACCAAGCTCGTCCCCCGCAAGCGCTAATCGCATCCCCACCAATAAGTTGCGGTGAAATACGGATTGTTTAAGCCTGTTAGGCCGCCCAACAGTCCCTATTTCACCGCAATTGCTTGTTGGGACCCATTTGTGCGGGGGAGTTGTGGAGTTGTGCAGGCAGACGAGGTTTTTCTGGAAATACGCTCCCGATGCGCGTATAGTACCGATTGTTTTGTCGGCTCCTGCTGCGTCGAGTCCAAACCGCGAAATGCCATGAGCGGCGCGGATGCAGCCAGGAGGCACGAGGACAACCCATCGTGGCCACGCCCCGTGCTTAAAACCCCAAGAAGGAGTGAACAATGGCAGAAGAGAAGTATGTGCCGCGTCTGAAGACCAAGTACAACAACGAGGTCAAGCAGCAGCTTCAGGACAAGTTCCAGTACGAGAACGTCATGATGATCCCCAAGTTTGAGAAGATCGTCGTGAACATGGGTGTCGGCGAGGCCGCTACCGATTCCAAGGCCATCGACGGTGCCGTGCGCGACCTGCGCGCCATCACCGGCCAGCAGCCGATGATCACCCGTGCCCGCAAGTCCATCGCTACCTTCCGCCTGCGCGCCGGTATGCCGATCGGCTGCAAGGTTACCCTGCGTGGCGACCGTATGTGGGAGTTCTTCGATCGTCTGACCTCCGTCGCGATCCCCCGTATCCGCGACTTCCGTGGCATCTCCGCCAAGAGCTTCGACGGCCGTGGTAACTTCTCCATGGGCGTCACCGAGCAGCTCATCTTCCCCGAGATCGACTTCGACTCCGTCGATCACCAGCGTGGTATGGACATCACTTTCGTGACCACCGCCAACACCGATGAGGAGGCCAAGGCCCTTCTGGACGCCTTCGGTTTCCCGTTCAAGAAATAGGTTCACCTGCCTATAAGCGCGTTCCCACAAGGGGGCGGCGCTTGGGGCGAACAATACTCTATGTGAGGAGGATATAAGTGGCTAAGACATCGATGATCGTCAAGTGCAATCGCAAGCAGAAGTTCTCTACTCGTGAGTACACGCGCTGCCAGCGCTGCGGCCGTCCGCACTCTGTGTACCGCAAGTTCGGCCTGTGCCGTGTCTGCTTCCGCGAGCTTGCACTCAAGGGCGAGCTTCCCGGCGTTAAGAAGGCCAGCTGGTAAGTCACTACCAGCGTTTCAAGCATCAGTTTGGAACAGGGAAAACGCGCTAAAAAGGCTTTGCCGTTAAGGGCGGCGAAGAACCAAGAGCACGTGTTCATCAAGAACGAAGGAGAATCTGTATGAACCTTACAGACCCGATCGCAGATATGCTTACGCGCATCCGTAACGCTAACTCTGTGAACAAGGCCACGGTCTCCATGCCGAGCAGCAAGAAGCTCGTCGAGATCGCTCGTGTTCTGCACGAGGAGGGCTACATCGAGGGCTACGATGTCGAGGACACCGTTCCCCAGAAGACTCTGCACATCACGCTTAAGTATGGTCCCAAGAAGGCTAAGGTCATCAACGGCATCCGCCGCATTTCCAAGCCGGGCCTGCGTAAGTACACCGGCGTTGCCGACATGCCCCGCGTCCGCGGTGGCCTTGGTACCGCCATTATTTCCACCAGCCATGGCGTCATGACCGACCGCGATGCTCGCAAGCACAACGTCGGCGGCGAGATCATCGCTTACGTCTGGTAATTCGCTCGGTAGGTAGAAGGAAAGGAGATCACCGTGTCTCGTATCGGTAATAAGCCTGTCCAGATTCCCGCCGGAGTCGAAGTGGCAGTCAACGGCAACAACGTTGTCGTCAAGGGCCCCAAGGGCCAGCTCGAGCTCGATGTCTTTGAGAAGCTCGCTATCAACGTCGAGGACAACGTCCTCACCGTTTCCCGTCCCGACGACGAGCGTGAGACCCGTGCCCGCCACGGCCTCACCCGCGCCCTCATCCACAACATGGTTGTTGGCGTTTCCGAGGGCTTCGAGAAGAAGCTCGAGCTCGCCGGCGTCGGTTACCGCGTGCAGCAGAAGGGCAAGAACCTCGAGTTCTCCCTGGGCTTCTCGCACCCCGTGATCGTCGAGGCTCCCGAGGGCATCACCTTCGAGGTTCCCGACAACACCCACGTGAACGTCAAGGGTATCAACAAGCAGCAGGTCGGTCAGATCGCCGCTGAGATCCGCGGCCATCGTCCTCCCGAGCCTTACAAGGGCAAGGTATCCACTACGTTGGCGAGCACATCCGCCGCAAGCTGGGTAAGGCCGCCAAGTAGTCGTAACCGACTTACTCGCATAAGACCAGCACCCCGTCAGGTGCTGGCAAGATCAACCTTTTTAGGAGTTTACGTATGAACAAGCATAAGGCGAAGCTGGAAGGCCTCAAGCGTCGTCAGCGTCGTGTTCGCGGCAAGGTCTCGGGTACCTCCGAGCGTCCGCGTCTTCGCGTGACCCGTACTAACGCCAACATCTATGCCCAGATCATCGACGACAGCAAGGGCTCTAGCCTGACGCTCGTCTCTGCCTCGACCCTCGAGGCCGAGTTCAAGGGCACCCACACCTCGAACAAGGAGGCTGCGGAGAAGGTCGGTCAGCTCGTTGGCAAGCGCGCCATCGAGGCCGGCATCACCAAGGTCGCCTTCGATCGCGGTGGCCGTATCTACCATGGCCGCGTCAAGGCCCTCGCCGACGGTGCTCGTGCCGCCGGTCTCGAGTTCTAGGAGGTATGTAGCACATGGCTCGTAATCAGAAGCAGCAGCGCGAGGCCTCCGAGTTCGAGGAGCGCGTCGTTTACATCAACCGCGTGTCGAAGACCGTCAAGGGTGGTCGTCGCATGAGCCTCGTCGCTCTCGTCGTCGTTGGCGACGGCAAGGGCAACGTCGGCGTTGGCATGGGCAAGTCCGCTGAGGTGCCCATGGCCATCTCCAAGGCATCTCTCGATGCCAAGAAGAACATGTTCCACGTGCCGGTGACCGAGCAGGGCACCATCCCGCACGAGGTTCTCGGCCACTTTGGTGCCGGCCGCATCATCATTAAGCCCGCTGTCGAGGGTACCGGCGTTATCGCCGGCGGCGCTGTGCGTCCCCTCTTTGAGCTTGCTGGCATCAAGAACGTCCTGTCCAAGTCCCTCGGTACCGACAACGGCCTCAACATCATCAAGGCTGCCGTCGAGGGCCTCAAGGAGCTCTCCAGCCCTGAGGACGTCGCGGCTCGCCGTGGCCTGACGGTCTCCGAGATGTTCGTCGGTAAGGAGAACTAAGCATGGCTGACACCATCAAGATCAAGCAGGTCCGCAGCACCAACGGTTGCAAGCAGGACCAGGTCCGTACTGTCCGTGCCCTCGGTCTCCACAGGATCCGCGAGGTTCGCGAGATTGCTGACAACGAGTCCGTCCGCGGCATGATCTTCAAGGTCAAGCACCTTGTCGAGATTGTAGAGGAGTAGCAAATGCAGCTTCACGATCTTACTCCCGCGCCCGGTTCCACCAAGAACCGCAAGCGCGTTGGCCGTGGCAATTCTTCGGGTCACGGCACCACTTCTGGCCGCGGCCAGAAGGGCCAGGGTTCCCGCTCTGGCGGCACCAAGGGTGCCGGCTTCGAGGGTGGCCAGACTCCGCTGGCTATGCGCCTGCCCAAGCTTCCGGGCTTCCGCAACCCCCGTCGTATCGAGTACACCGCTGTTAACGTTGAGCGTCTCGAGCGTAAGTTCGAGGACGGCGCTGTGATCGACGGTGCCGCTCTTAAGGCCGCTCGCATCACCAAGAGCGAGTTCGAGCCCGTCAAGGTGCTCGGCAATGGTGAGCTCACCAAGAAGTTCACGGTCAAGGTCGACAAGGTCAGCGCTTCTGCGCAGGCCAAGATCGAGGCCGCCGGCGGAAAGGTCGAGCTGCCGTGCTAAATGGTCTTAAGAATGCTTTCCGCATCAAAGAATTGCGCGAAAAGATTCTTTTTACCATAGCTATGCTCGTCGTGTACCGCATTGGTGCGCACGTTCCTGTGCCCGGCATTCCCTTCCAGGGGATGCTGGGCCTTTTCTCGACCGATAACAATTCGGTCGCCGCAGGTGCTATGGCCCTCCTGAATCTTTTCTCTGGCGGCGCGTTGAGCTATGTGTCGGTGTTTTCGCTGGGCATCATGCCTTACATCACCAGCTCGATCATCCTCCAGATGCTCCAGGCCGTCGTGCCTTCCCTGCATGAGCTTGCCCGCGAGGGCGAGGTCGGTCAGACCAAGATTACGCAGTATTCGCGTTACCTCACCCTGGCTCTGGCAATCCTCAACTCCGTGGGTTACCTCTTCCTCTTTAAGAGCTTCGGCATCAGCTTCAATGGCGCCGGCGCTCCCGAGATCATCTTCGACCTCATGATCGTCGGCACGCTCACTGCGGGCGCTATGCTGATCATGTGGATTGGTGAGCTCATCACCCAGCGCGGTATCGGTAATGGCATGTCGCTGATCATCTTCGCGAACATCATGGCCGGCCTGCCGCAGGCGATCTTCTCCAGCACCGAGGGCAATGCCGGTGGCATCATTACCATGGTGATCATTTGCGCCATCATCCTGCTGGTTATCCCGCTGATCGTTTTCCTTGAGCGCGGCCAGCGCCGCATCCCGGTCTCCTACGCCAAACGCGTCGTGGGCCGTCGCATGATGGGTGGCCAGACCACCTACCTGCCCATCAAGGTCAACACCGCGGGTGTCGTGCCGATCATCTTCGCTTCGGCGCTGCTGTACTTCCCGGCTCAGATTGCCGTGTTCTTCCCCGGCATCGGCTGGATTCAGGCAGTTGCCTCTGCGCTTTCGACCGGTTGGCTCAACTGGGTGCTTAACGTTGTCCTCATCGTGTTCTTCGCGTACTTCTACACCTCCATGGTGTTCAACCCCGATGACACGGCCGATAACCTTAAGAAGCAGGGTGGCTTTATTCCGGGCGTGCGTCCGGGTAGGGCTACCGCGGCCTACATCAAGAACGCGCTCAACAAGATTACGCTTCCCAGCGCTGTCTTTTTGGCTCTCATCGCCATCGTGCCTTCGATCATCTTCTCCTTCACGGGTAACCATCTGATCCAGGCATTTGGCGGCACGTCCATCCTCATCATGGTCGGCGTCGTGCTCGACACGGTCGATAAGCTCGAAGGCCAGATCAAGATGTATGATTACGATGGATTCTTTAAATAGGCTAGAGGAGGATTGCTCATGAACCTCGTATTGCTCGGAGCTCCGGGTGCCGGCAAGGGCACCGTCGCACAGGAGCTCGTCGCCGAGTTTGGCGTCGCTCACATTTCCACGGGCGACCTGCTGCGTGCTGCCGTCAAGGGTGGCACCGAGCTTGGTATTCAGGCTAAGAAGTACATGGACGCTGGCGAGCTCGTTCCCGACCAGCTCGTGATCGACCTTGTCAAGGAGCGCCTTGCCGCCGATGACGCCCAGCAGGGCTTCATCCTCGACGGCTTCCCGCGCAACACCGCCCAGGCCGTGACGCTCGATTCCGAGCTCTCCGCCATGGGTCGCGAGATCGACTGTGCCCTTCTGGTCGATGTGGCCCCCGAGGTCATTATCGATCGTCTGTCTTCGCGTCGCACCTGCCGCGCCTGCGGTTACACCGGCACCGCTGCCGATGCTACCTGCCCCAAGTGTGGTGGCGAGATGTATCAGCGCGACGACGACAAGCCCGAGACCATCAAGAACCGTCTCGACGTCTACGAGAAGTCCACGAGCCCGCTCGTCGACTACTATCGTGGCCAGGGTCTGCTCAAGTCGGTCAACGGTGACCAGGCTCGCGAGACCGTGTACGGGGATGTCAAAGAGGCTCTCGGTCTATGATCAAGATTAAGTCTGCAACGCAAATCGAGCAGATGAAGAAGGCAGGAGCGCTATCTAAGATGGCGCTCCGCCACGTTGGAGCCATGGTCCGTCCCGGCGTTTCGACCTTTGAGCTCGATCAGCTCGCGGAGCAGATTATCCGCATGCATGGCGGCACGCCGGCCTTTAAGGGTTACGGCGGGTTCCCGGGGACCATTTGCGCATCGATCAACGATGCCGTGGTCCACGGCATTCCCAACCCCGACATGATTCTGCGCGATGGCGATATCATCTCCATCGATACGGGAGCCGTTGTCGACGGTTGGGTCGGCGATAACGCTTGGACGTTTTTCGTCGGCACCCCCACGCCCGAGGCCAAGGCCCTGTGCGAGGTTACGCGCGATTGCCTTAAGGCTGCCATCGAGCAGGCTGTTCCCGGTAACCATATCGGGGATGTCGGTTATGCCGTTCAGTCCCTCGCCGAGTCTCACGGTTACGGCGTGCTTCGTGACTATGTGGGCCATGGCATTGGCCGTGTGATGCACGAGGACCCCAACGTTCCTAACTATGGAAAGAAGGGGAGGGGCGTTCGCCTCCAGGCTGGCATGGTCATTGCCATCGAGCCGATGGTTACGATGGGTTCCAACCATGTGAGCACGGGCTCCGACGGTTGGATTGTTACGACCAACGACCACCTGCCCGCCGCGCACTACGAGAACACCGTCGCCATCACCAATGACGGTCCGGTGATTCTCACCACCGACGCGCAAGGTGCTTGGTGTTCCTTGCAGGGCGGTGAAATGTAGGACTTGCGTCAAATGCACGCCTTAACATTTCAAATGTAACAAGCTCCACTTAGTTGTGGAGCCATTACGAAGTTATTACGATGCGTGCATACGTGTTGTAAAATACTCAATCGCTGTCGTTTTCTAGAGAAAGATGATTGCTTGTGAAGAAGGAAGACGCAATTGAGCTCGAGGGTACGGTAAAGGAACCGTTGCCCAATGCCATGTTTAAGGTTGAGCTCGAGAACGGTCATTCGGTTCTGTGCAACATTTCTGGCAAGATCCGAATGAATTACATCCGTATTCTCCCCGGTGACAGGGTTGTCGTGGAGCTTTCCCCGTACGACCTGACCCGCGGCCGCATCACCTATCGCTACAAATAGCGGCACGCATACACGCACTCCATTTCCGACTGCAGGCTTAGCTCAACCTACGGTCGGATTGTGTGTGAAGACCAGCCATAGTTTTAAACGCCTGCGGCTGGGCGAGTAGATAGTAGGGAAGTAGTTTGAGCGCTACCGAAAGGAAGAACGATGAAGGTACGTCCTCGGTCAAGAAGATGTGCGATAAGTGCAAAATCATTAGGCGCCATGGCAAGGTCCTCGTCATTTGCGAGAACCCCCGTCATAAGCAGCGTCAGGGTTAAGAGAGGAGACTACGTTGGCCCGTATTAATGGTGTCGACCTCCCGCGTGAGAAGCGCGTTGAGATCGGTCTGACCTACATTTACGGCATCGGCCGCACCACTGCGACGAAGATTTGCGTCGAGTGCAACGTTAACGTGGATACGCGCGTTAAGGACCTCACCGAGGATGAGGTTAACGCCATCCGTGATTATATCGACAAGAACCAGATCATGGTTGAGGGCGACCTCCGCCGTGAGCGCAACCAGAACGTCAAGCGCCTTATGGACATCGGCTGCAACCGCGGCCTTCGTCACCGCAAGGGCCTCCCGGTCCGCGGCCAGCGCACCCACACTAACGCTCGTACCCGCAAGGGCCCGAAGCGTCAGATCGGTGCTAAGAAGAAGAAATAAGGAGCGCTAGATAGATGGCTACTGCTAAGAAGAACGTTCGCGCTGCCCGTCTGAAGCGCGCGGACCGTAAGAACATTTCCGTGGGCCAGGCTCACATTCGTTCTACGTTCAACAACACGATCGTTTCGATCACCGATCCCCAGGCAACGTCATTTCCTGGAAGTCGGCTGGCCAGGTGGGCTTCAAGGGCTCCCGTAAGTCCACGCCGTTCGCTGCCCAGATGGCTGCCGAGGCTGCTGCCAAGCAGGCCATGGAGCACGGTATGAAGAAGGTTTCCGTCTTCGTCAAGGGCCCCGGCTCCGGTCGTGAGACCGCCATCCGCTCCCTCCAGGCTGCTGGCCTCGAGGTCTCGAGCATCCAGGACAAGACCCCCATTCCGCACAACGGCTGCCGCCCCAAGAAGCGTCGCCGCGTGTAACTGAAAGGATCGTATCAATATGGCAATCGACAGGACTCCTGTTCTTAAGCGCTGCCGTCAGCTCGGGATCGATCCCGCTGAGCTCGGTTACAGCAGCAAGAAGGAATCTATCCGTCAGCCCAAGCGCCGTCGCAAGGAATCTGAGTACGGCATGCAGCTGCGCGAGAAGCAGAAGGTTAAGTTCATCTATGGCGTTCTGGAGAAGCAGTTCCACGGCTACTTCAACAAGGCCCGTAAGATGAACGGCGTCACCGGTGAGAACCTCATGATCATCCTTGAGTCTCGCCTCGATAACGTCGTCTTCCGTCTTGGCTTCGCCCGCACCCGCAAAGAGGCTCGTCAGTCCGTCCGTCACGGTCACTTCACCGTGAACGGCAAGCGCGTGGACATCCCGTCCTACCGCGTCAAGGCCGGCGACGTCGTCGCTGTCGGCGAGAAGTTCCGTGACCTCCTCCCCATCAAGGAGGCCCTGATTTCCTCCGAGCGCTTTGAGGTCCCTGGCTGGCTCGAGGTCGATATCGAGAAGCTGTCTGGTAACGTGCTCGCTCTGCCGACGCGTGAGCAGATCAGCGGTGATATCAACGAGCAGCTCATCGTCGAGCTCTACTCTAAGTAGTCCATCCGGGCTGCTGAGGCTGGAGGTAATACATGTCAGAATTCATTAGGCCTCAGGTTCAGGTCGAAGAGATCAACGAGACGTCTGCTCGTGTCTCCGTCGAGCCGCTCGAGCGTGGCTACGGCGATACGCTGGGTAACTCCCTTCGTCGCGTTCTTCTGTCCTCGCTCGAGGGTGCCGCCGTCGAGGCTATTCAGATCGATGGTGCGCAGCACGAGTTCATGACCATCCCTAACATGGTCGAGGATGTCACCGACATCGTCCTGAATGTCAAGGGTCTTGTCTTCAGGCTCTCGGCACGACCGACGAGGCGACCGCCACCATCTCGGTTGACGGCCCCTGCGAGGTCACCGGTGCGGACTTCTTTATTCCGTCCGAGTTTGAGCTGGTCAACCCCGAGCAGCACATCGCTACGCTCACCGAGGGTGGCCATCTCACCATGAGCATGCGCATCGGCTATGGCCGCGGCTATGTCTCTGGCGAGGCCAACAAGCGCGACAACGATCCCATCGGTGTGATCCACGTCGACTCGCTGTACTCGCCGGTTTCCCGTTGCGCCAAGCTCGTTGAGGCTTGCCGTGTCGGTCAGCGCACCGACTACGACCGCCTTGTCCTCGAGATCGAGACCAACGGTTCCATCGCCCCGCGCGACGCCGTGGTCCAGGCTGCCAATATCATTAACCAGCATATGGCCGCCTTTATGAACCTTGCCGAGACCCCCGAGGTCGAGGAGGAGGCTTCGATCTTCGCTCCCGAGGTCACCAACGACAACGCCGAGCTGGACAAGCAGATTGAGGATCTGGACCTTTCCGTCCGTTCCTACAACTGCCTTAAGCGCGCCAGCATTCACTCGGTCCGTCAGCTCGTTGAGTTCTCGGAGAACGATCTGCTCAACATCCGTAACTTCGGTGTTAAGTCGATCGAGGAAGTGAAGGACAAGCTTGAGTCCATGGGCCTGAGCCTGAAGGCTTAATGCTTCGCATATTTGAGGAGAAACTAGACCATGCGTCACAACGTTAAGAAGGGCCTGAAGCTCGGCACCGATGCGAGCCACACCAAGGCCATGAAGAAGAGCCTTGCTAAGGCCCTCTTCGAGAACGACCGCATCAAGACCACCGAGACCCGCGCTAAGGCGCTGCGTTCGGTCGTCGACCCGATCATCACCTGGGCCAAGAAGGGCGACCTGCACTCTCGTCGTCTGGCTATCGCCAAGCTCGGCGATAAGCAGCTCGTTGCCGAGATCTTCGACAAGGCTGCTCAGGGCATGTGGCAGGACCGCAACGGCGGTTACACCCGCATCATGAAGCTCGGTAACCGCAAGGGCGACAACGCTCCCATCGTTATCATGGAGCTCGTCACCGAGCCTTGCACGCCTAAGGCCAAGAAGGCTGCTCCGGCCCCCAAGAAGGCCGCTGCTCCCAAGAAGGTCGAGGCTGTCGAGGAGGCTCCTGCTGAGGAGACCGCTGAGTAGACATTCCGTCTGCATAGGCTATATTCGAGGGGTACGTTCGCGTACCCCTCTTTTTTTGTCGCGATACCGTTACTTGTTTGTTGGGAGCGCCCATGACTGCGCCGTCTGATTTCAATTCGATTTCCGAGCTTGACGCCACGCTCGTATTTCGCGTGGCCTATGATGGCTCGTCGTATAGCGGATTTGCCGAGCAGCCGGGACAGACGACGGTTGCGGGTGAGCTACGTCGAGCCATCGAGACGCTGCTTCGCCGCCCGATCGATCTGACGTGCGCGGGTCGTACCGATGCCGGCGTGCATGCCGTGGCTCAGTACATCAGCATTCCCGTAACGGACGCTGAGCTCGCGTGTACGCGCCGTAGGTGGCTTCGGGCTATGGATGCCCTGCTGCCCAAAGATATCGCCATAAACGAGGTCTACAGGGCCCGTAAAGGCTTTTCTGCACGCTTTGACGCGCGTTCCCGTACGTATACATACCGTATTGCCGATCGCGATGCGCGCCCCGTGTTGTCCCGCGGTGCCGTGTGGTGGCATCGCTGTCCCCTCGACGTCGATGCGATGGCGGCCGCCTGCCCTGCGCTTTTGGGCGAGCAGGACTTTAAAAGCTTTTGCAAGGTTGCCTCTGCCGTGGGCAAACCTACGCACCGCTGCGTAATGCGCGCCGAGTTTGGCCATGAGGTTGCGTTTGGCGAGGACATCCTGACGTTTACCATCGAGGGCAATGCGTTTCTGCATTCGATGGTCCGTACGATCGTTGGCACGCTTGTCGAGATTGGCATGCATCGCCGTAAACCCGAGTGGATGCGCGAGGTCATCGATGCTTGCGATCGTACCGCTGCGGGCCCCACGGCTCCTGCCTGCGGCCTTACGTTTATGGGCGTGGATTACGATCCCGCCGAGCTTGTCGTGCTCGACTAGGGGAGGGCTCGACGCGCCGTTCGTCGGCACCTGCCATATGTGAGCTGCGCGTGTGCAACATCTGTTCTTGGCGTGCAATACAATCGGTGTCTCATTGCTTTAATTTACGGGGTGTACCATGAACCACGGTTTGATTCATTGCTGTCGAGAGGACGGATAACTTGGTTCGACGTGGCTCGCATCCGCGACTTTCGGTGATCCTTGTGGTAGAAGGTTCGCCCAGCTATGCGATGCGTGCGCTCGAGAGTATCCAGAACCAAGACCTCTACGATTTGCAGATTGTCGTTGTCTGCCGCGATGCTGCGCCCGGTGTGCGCCATTCGCTTCAAGTTGCTGCCGACAGGGACATCCATATTGATTTGATTGACGTCGAGGACGCGAAGCGCGGCGCTTGTCTTCGTGCCGGTTTTGATGCCTCGCGCGGCTCTCACATCATCGCCATGAACGCCGATGAGTGGTTTGCTCCGCAGGCCCTTTCCAAGATGGTCGATATCGCGTGCGATACTGCGGCAGACATGGTGTTCCCCTCGGTGTCGCTCGATCGATACGATGCGCATCGCGAGCGTCATTCGCGCGTCTTGGATGCTGCCTCTATTGCCATAGAAGACGAGTCTTCTATGGTGACTGGGCTGCCCCAGTTGATTTTGGGCGCCTAGTCGCTCAGACCTCTGGCGCGATGTATAGCCGTCCGCTGTTTGAGGCATGCCTGTCGCGCGGCAAGGCGTACCGTACGGTTGAGTTTATGGCTTATGCGCTCTCGCAGGCACGATTCGTGTCCGGCTGCGGCGACGCTTGTTTCCACGCGGTGGCACCTAAGCTTACAGATGCCTTTGATCCCACCATGTATGTCAGGATATCCGATGACACTCGAGCGCTCGACGAGCTTGCGGACTCACTCTCGGAAGCAGATAGCGGTGGTCGGCTCAAGCTGGCAAGCCAAAAGTTCTACTTTGCCGGACTGGTCGCCTGCATCGAGAATTTGTGTCTGAGCCCGCATGGGGTGTCGTCAATCGAGCGTTCCGCCCGCATGCGTGATATGCTCGAGGCGCCTCGAACCCGTCAGATGGTCGCCGCGCTCAAGGACAACCATCGGGGGCTCGGTCTGTTGTTTGGGCCGATCGCCAGCGCCAAGCCCGCGCGCTGCGTGATGTGTACGCATCTGGCAGCTTTTCTTAACCGGACGGGCGCAAAAACCGCCTAAACGGCTTATTTCGAAACAAATTTGCATAGAATTGTTTCGAAATGCGTTCTTATACACAAAAGCCTTCAAATAGCGTTAAACTATTCAATCACTGATTGATTGTCTCCGCCATCTTTTGGAGAGAGGGTTTGTATGGCTAAAAAACGCAATGGGCGCCAGGATGCCATTAGAGATATTGTGCGCAATAAGGACGTCCGCACGCAGCGCGTGCTGGTCGATGAGCTCCGCGCTATGGGCTTTGATTGCACGCAGGCGACTGTCTCTCGCGATATTGCCGATATGGGGCTGCGTAAGCTCCCTGAGGGCATCTATGTTCTGGCAGAGGACCTGCACCTGCAGCGTATGGTTTCCGAGCTCGTAACGGGCGTTTTGCGTACCGATAATCTGGTTATGATCAAGGCTCAGCCTGGCACGGCTTCCGGCATCGCCGCCGCCGTTGATGCGGCAGAGTTGCCCGATGTGCTTGGCTCGCTTGCCGGCAACGATACGATTTTGGTTATTGCCCAGACGGCCGAGGACGGCGAGCGTCTTGAGGCGCTGATCAATAAGCTGAGCAATTCTCGCAAGTAGGCGTGCGGGTCGTGCGCTCGGCACTGTGTGCGCTGACATAGTGTCTTGTAAGGGGGTATCGACGTTGGTCGGTACCCCCTTTTTTGTTTGCCGGTATAAAGACCGCCCACCAGGTCGCTTCAAACTAAAAGGCCCCCGAGCAGTTTAATAAGCTGATCGGGGGCCTTGTTGCTTATGGCTGGATGATTTCTAGCCGACCGTATCGTCAGGCGTGGGCGAGGGGTCGGGAGTGGGCGTGGGCGTGGGCGTGCCGCCATCGCCGCCGGTCGAACCACCGGTGGAGCCGCCCGTCGAGCCACCGGTCGTACCGGTGCCGCCGGTGGTGTCGCCGCCCGTGGTCTCGGTGGTCGTGGTCGTCGTGGTAGTCGTTGTGGTGGTTTCCTCTTCGTCCTCGTTCTCGTCCTTGTCCTTGTCGTCGTTCTCCGTCTTCTTGGTGTTGTTGGTGCCGTAGAACTTCCAGACGCTGTTGTTCTTGTAGGTGGGCGCCGTTCCGGTCGCAAACTCCTCGCGCTCGGTACCGGTCAGAACGGTGTTCATAAACCGCTTAAAGACAGGCAGGTTGGTGCTGTCGCCCAGCAGGTCCGTGCCGTATTTTTGGATGGGGATCTCGCCCGCGGAATAGCCGGTCCACAGGCGCACGCCAGCTGCGGGGTATAACCGCAGAACCACAGGTTGGTGGTGTTGTCGGTGGTGCCCGTTTTGCCGGCATAGGCTGGTTGACGCTCAGGGCACCGGCAGCACCCGTACCGCCGCCCTGCATGACGCCGGACAGAACATCGGTGACCGCGGCGGCCTCGCCCTCGGTAAGCACCTGTGAGGGATTGTCAGTGTGCTGGTACAGCACCGAACCGGTACGAGAGTCAATCTCGGTGATGGCGATCGGCTGGCGATAGTAGCCGCCGTTGGCAAACGTCGCGTAGGCGGCGGCCATCTCGAGCGGCGAGATCGAGCCGGTGCCGAGGGTCATGACGGGAACGTCCTCGATGTTGTCCTTGGCGGGGTCGATGCCGAGCCTTTTGACGAGCGAGATGATCTTGCTGTTGCCGACGGCTTCCGCCACCTGGATGTAGCCGGTGTTGGAGGAGTATGCCGTCGCCTGCTTAAGCGTGATGTTGCCATAGCTATGGTTGGCGTAGTTTTGGACCTCGGTCGTGGTGCCCTTGGCCTTGAGCGGCGAGTTGCAGTTGAGGGTGACGTTGGGGTTCATGCCGTTTTGGATGGCAGTTGCCAGCGTAAAGGCCTTAAAGGTGGAGCCGACGGGACGCTTGGCCGTGGCATGGTTTACGTGGTTCTCGTCGGCGTTGTAGTCGTAGCCGCCCACCATGCACTTGATGTAGCCGGTCTTGGGGTCGACGACGACCATGCCCATGTCCAGGCCGTCGAGCGAGAGCGTGTCGAGCTGCTCTCGGACGCATTCTCTGCCACCTGCTGCATCGTGGGGTCGATGGTGGTCTTGACGGTCAGGCCGCCCTTAAAGAGCACGTCGGTCGAGAACTCCTGCTCCAGCAGCTGCTTAACATAGGCGACAAAGTAGGGCTGCGAGTATACGTCGACGCCGCTGCCCGAAATCTCGGTCACGTTGAGGGTGATGGGCTCGGCCTGTGCGGCATCGTGCTCCTCCTGCGTGATGTGGCCCAGGCGCAACATGTTGTCAAGGACCTTGTTGCGACGGGACAGCGCCAGGTCGGGGTTGACCGTGGGGTCGTACTGCGAGGGCGAGTTGGGAAGGCCGATGAGCAGTGCGGCCTCGCTCAGGGTGAGGTCGGCGGCGCTCTTGGACAGATAGGTTTCGGCTGCGGCCTCGATGCCGTAGGCGCCGTGACCGTAGTAGATGGTGTTGAGGTACATCATGAGGATCTCGTCTTTGGAGTACATGTCCTCCATCTTGACGGCGATGTAGGCCTCGCGCACCTTACGCTCGATGGTCGAGTCGAACTGCTCCTCCTGCAGGATGGTGTTGCGCACCAGCTGCTGGGTGATAGTCGAGGCGCCTTCGTGCCCGCCGCCGAGGGTTGCCACCGCAGCACGCGCGATACCCCACAGGTCGATACCGCCGTGCTCGTAGAAGCGCTCGTCCTCGACGTCAACGGTGCCCTGCAGCACGTAGGGGGAGACCTCGTCCTTGGTGATGGACTTGCGGTTTTGCGTGTAGAAGCTCGCAATCTTGTTGCCGTTGCAGTCGACGATCTCGGTGGGCTCGCTCACCAGATACGCGTTGGCGTCGGTGTAGTCGGGCAGATCGGACAGCCAGCGGTTGACGTTGCCGACCATGCCGATGCCAAACGCCACGCCCGCGATAAGCAAAAAGCCCAAAAACGAGAGCAGGATTATGGGCAGAGCATGCGTCTTTGAACGGCTGCGTCCCTGTCGTTGGCGAGGACCCATATATTGACCTCCAGGTATGTCGTGCCGGACGGTGGATGTGCCGTCGGGGCAGGATGGACATAAGTTATTACACGATAAACCAAACGGGGCGCGCGAGGCCTCGTGTATGCTGGAAGACGGCATTTTTCAGAGTGAATGCATACCTTGGTAAGGAGTTTGTCGATGGCGATTCGGACGATGGGGCCGAGCGGACAATACGAGACTGGATTGGATGCTGCCGGTGCGGCGCTGCCCGAGCTGCTGGCGCCGGCGGGCGGACTCGACCAGATGCTTGCGGCCATCGCCGCGGGTGCCGATGCCATCTATGCGGGGTTGGGCGGCTTTAACGCCCGTGTGAGCGCCCATGGCTTTACGGATGACGAGTTTGCGCGCGGCTGCGCCGTGGCGCATGCCCATGGCGTGCGTGTGTACGTAACGCTCAACGTGTTCGTGTTTGACGATGAGTTGTCCGACGCGGTGGCGTTGGGAGCTCATGCACTGGAGTTGGGCGCCGATGCTCTGATTGTCGCCGATGCCGGGTTGGCCTGCGCGCTGCGCGCGGCGATTCCCGGGGTCGAGATTCACCTGTCCACGCAGGCGGGCGCTCATAGCGAGAGCGCCGTGCGGCTTGCCGCCGATGAGCTTGGGGTCGAGCGCGTGACGACGGCACGCGAGCTGACGGTCGACGAGATTGCGGCGCTATGTGCCACGGGCGTGCCCATCGAGGTATTCTGCCACGGTGCGATTTGCATCGGCTATTCGGGGGCGTGCGAGTTCTCGGCCCTGCGGCGTGGGCGCTCGGCGATGCGCGGCGACTGCACGCAGCCGTGCCGTTTGGCGTACGACCTGGTGGACGAGGCTGGACAGAGCGTTGTCGCCGTCGAGGGAGATCGCTTGCTGTGCCCGCGCGACTATCTGGGTATTGCGCATCTGCCCGAGCTTGTAGATGCCGGCGTGGCGTCGCTCAAGATCGAGGGGCGCATGAAGAACCCTGATACGTATTCAACGTGGTGCGGGTGTGGCGCCGGACACTCGATATGCTGTGCGACGGCGCGTGGGACCCCGGTGCCGTGGAAGAGCTCGAGCGCGAGCTGGGAAGGTCGTTTAACCGTGGGTTTACCGATGCGTACCTGCGAGGACGTTCGGGTGCCGAGCTTATGAGCTTTGAGCGTGCGATCAACCAAGGTGTGCGCGTGGGACGCCTGGTGGCCGTTGGCCACGAAGAGGTGACCGTTGAGCTCGATGCCGCCGTGGCGGCGGGTGACACGCTCGAGATTCGGTTCTATCCGGGTGCCGACGCGCGTCCCGATGTGCCCAAGCGCTGGCCGCAGGTGCCCTGTCCGGTGGATGCCGCGGCGGGGGAGCGCGTCGTCGTGCATTGCAAGCGTAAGGTTGACACGGGCTGCGAGGTGTACCTGATTCGCAGCGCCGGCGTGTTGGATCAGACGGCGGCGGTGTTGGAGCGCATGCGGGCCGAGGCAGATGCGATTGCGCCCGTTGCACGTGCCGTTGAGGTACTGCCCTTTGAGGACGTTGCGGTGGATGGCGGTGCGTCGACGGAGTTGGTGGAGTGCGCGGCTCCCGCTCGCATGGTTTTTGCTTGGCAGCTGATGGATGCGACCCGCGCGGAGAACTCGATTTGTCCGACGCCGTTGTGGTGCTTGACGAGGTGTACCGCACGGGTGACGCTGACCGGACCCGCTCACTGATGCAGCGTGCCGGGCGCGTCGTCTGCCGCAACCTGGGACAGGTGGTGATCGCTCGCGAGCTGGGCGTGACGTTTGACGTGGCGGCGCCGGTGTTCTGCGCGAATCGGGCCACGCTTGCCTGGCTGCGCGAACTCGGTGCGGGGCGGGTGTACTTGCCGGCCGAGTTGCTCGGCAATGATGTGGAGCGTATTGCCGAACTGGCTGCTGAACCCGGCGTCTGGGGTCCGGTCGACGCCGACCGTCCCGAGCTTATGGTGTGCGAGCACTGCCTGCTGACCGCCGAGGGCGTCTGTGCCACCGATGCGACGGGGCAGGTCCGTTGCCGCGACTGCTTGCGTCGTCGGCAGGCGCGCTATCTGGTCGAACGTGACGGTACGCGTCTGCCAGTTGCCATTGACGCATGCGGCAGGACGAGGATTTTCCTGTCGTAGGTGCCGCGTCGCGTCAGTTTGTTATCATAAGAGAGTTTATGGACTTCCAGCACCGCCGTTTTCGGCGAGGGTGCTATAGCAAAAGGAGGATACCCAATGCTGTCTGTTGACGAGCAAATGCGTATCATCACCTCGGGCGCCGCGCAGATCGTCCCCGAGGCCGACCTTCGCAAGAAGCTTGAGAAGGGCGAGCCCCTCAACATCAAGCTCGGCGTCGACCCCACCAGCCCCGACCTGCACCTGGGCCATGCCGTGCCGCTGCGCAAGATGCGCCAGTTCCAGGACCTGGGCCACAACGTCACCCTTATCATCGGCAACGGCACCGCGCTGATCGGCGATCCCTCGGGCAAGAACTCCACCCGTCCGCAGCTTTCGCAGGAGCAGATCGAGGCCAACGCCGAGACCTACGTGAGCCAGGCCATGAAGATCCTGGACCCCGAGAAGACCACCATCGTGCACAACGGTGACTGGATCCTTTCGATGGATCTGGCCGGCCTGCTGCAGGTGTGCTCCAAGTTCACCGTTGCCCGCATTCTTGAGCGCGACGACTTTACTAAGCGCTACCAGTCTCAGACGCCGATCGCCCTGCACGAGTTCCTGTACCCCGTGATGCAGGCCTTCGACTCCGTTCAGATCAAGGCCGACGTGGAGATGGGCGGCACCGACCAGCTCTTCAACCTGCTCGCTGGTCGCGAGCTCATGGAGAAGATGGGTATGGAGCCCCAGATCGCGCTCACCATGCCGCTGCTCGAGGGCACCGATGGCGTTCGTAAGATGTCCAAGTCCTATGGCAACTACATCGGCCTGACCGACGCCCCCAAGGATATGTTCGGCAAGACCATGTCCATCCCCGACGAGATGATCGGCAAGTACTATCGTCTGGCCAGCTCGCTCACCCCTGCCGAGGTCGACAAGATCGACGCCGCCCTGGCCGATGGCTCCGCCGACCCCTACGAGCTCAAGCGCGCTCTGGGCCGCGACCTGTGCGACACCTACCACGGCGCCGCGCCGGCGACGAGGCTCAGGCCGAGTTCGACCGCGTATTCAAGGAGGGCCAGCTCGCCGACTTCCCCGAGAAGCACGTTGAGCTGACCGTCAACGACGAGGGCCAGATCTACCTCGCCGGCCTGCTCAAGGACCTGGGTCTTTCGGCGAGCGCCGGCCAGGCCCGTCGCGATATCGACGGCGGCGGCGTCAAGATCAACGGCAAGGCCGTGGCTCCCAAGAGCTATAACATCGATCCCAGCGCTCTCAAGCTGGGCGACACCCTCTCCGTAGGCAAGCGCAAAGGCTTTAAATTGGTCTAACGAGCAAGTTGACCTCACAAGTGCCAAAAAAGGCCGCAGCCGGGATTCCCGACTGCGGCCTTTTTTTGGTTACGATGATCCCTTGGGGACGGAGGGATCATTTGGCGGTGCCGTTAAGCGGATGGGGTGTTAGTGGGACCTTCTTTTGGGCATACAATGGCTATTGGCTTGCTGCGGTGAAGGCCTGTCCGCTCCGCAGTTATTTCAAACGTTAAAGGAGTATGTATGTCCGTTGAGGTCATGAGGTCTGTGATCGAGGCCGCCGAGGGTCGTGTGTCCGTCGACACGCTGTTTACCAATGCGCAGATTGTCGACGTGTACGGCCAGCGCGTGGCGCGTGGTAGCGTTGCCGTCAAGGACGGCGTAATCGTCGGCGTGCTCTACGACGGTCGCGACGATACCGCCGGCACCTACGAGGCTGCTGAGGTTATCGACTGCCAGGGTCGCTATCTCGCCCCCGGTTTTATCGACGGACATCTGCATATCGAGTCCTCGAACATCCGCCCCGCCGAGTACGCGCGCATGGCGGCGACGCGCGGTACCACCACTGCCATTGCCGACAGCCACGAGATCGCCAACGTAGCGGGCCTGGACGGCCTGCGCTTTATGATCGAGGACGGTCGCCGCGCGCCCATTTCCATCAAGTACATGATGCCCTCGTGCGTGCCCGCGCTGCCCGATGAGCAGGCCGGTGCCGTCATTACCGCCGCCGATATGCAGGCGTTTTTTGCCGAGCATCCGGGCGACGTTTTTGGCCTCGGCGAGATGATGAACCTGCCGGGCGTCTTTATGGCCGATCCCGAGACCTGCGCTCGTATCGACGCTGCTAACCAGACGCCGTCCAAGCAAGTCGACGGCCATGCGCCACTTGTCGCCGGCAAGGACCTCAACGCCTATGCCGCGGCGGGCATTATCGCCGACCACGAGTCGACGATCCCCGAGGAGGCGCTCGATAAGCTGTCCCGCGGCATGTATGTGATGCTGCGCGAGGGTACGTGTAGCCACGACCTTGCCAACTTGTCGCCGATGCTGTTGGAGAACCCCGCCCGCGCCCGCCGCTGCTGTTTTGCGACCGACGACCGCGCTCCCTCCGATGCGCTTTCGACCGGCATGATCGACAATGCCTGCCGCGTGGCTATCGAGGCCGGTATTGACCCCGTGGTTGCTATCTCTATGGCGTCCCTGTCCACGGCCGAGGCGTTTGGCCTGGACCACGGTTGCCGCGACCCGCGCGAGCTGCGTGGCGCCATCGCCCCGGGCAAGCGTGCCGACCTGCTGGTGCTCAATGATCTGACGTTTGCCACGGCTCCGCATCGCGTGTATGCCGCCGGCGCGCTCGTGGCACAGGACGGCACTTTTGTGGGCGAGGTTGCGCCCGAGACCGCCGAGGTCGCAGCGCTTGCCGATGAACTGCGTGCTTCCGTTAAGCTGCCGAAGCTATCGCTCGACGTGTTCGACTATGCCTTTAAGCCGGGCGAGGCTGTGATCGACGTGGTGCCGGGCAAGGCCATCACGGGTATGGTCCGTCCCGAGACTGACGAGGACTTGCGTCGCATTATGCTGATTGAGCGCCATGGCCGCGGCGTGTCGCTGCAGGCCGAGGGCGTCGATGGCGAGGGTCCTGCGGGCCTGGGCCTTGTTGGCAAGCACATCGGTCGCGGCTGGGTGCGCGGCTTTACCATCACGGGCGGCGCCATTGCCTCCACGATCGGCCACGACTCGCACAACGTGTGCGTGGTGGGCGACAACGCCGCCGATATGATGGCCGCTGTTGAGGCCGTTGGCCAGGGTGGTCACGTGCTAGTGCGCAACGGCGAGGTCGTGGCGCGCATTCCGCTGGCGCTCGGTGGCTGATGAGCGAAGGCACGGCCGAGGACGTTGCCGCGCAGCACGACGACTTTATGGTCAAGGCACGTGCCATGGGTATTGAGCCGCCGCTCGACCCCATCATGGGCATCATCTTCCTGCCCCTGCCGGTCATCCCGACGCTCCGCATCCGCCCCGAGGCATGTTCGACGTCACGACCTTCACCTACGCCGACTAGTCATCGGGGACGTTCTTAAACGACTAGTCGTCGGGGACACTCTTTGGCGTGTCGCCTGACGCTGCGACCGTGGGCTCTCTGGCGCGCGTGAGCTATTTGCCAGGTCCTTGTAACGTTTATGTCTGCGGGTCTTATTTGAGCTCCCTTTGGGTACGTTGGAATCGGATACGCGTTCGATTCCAACAAGCCCGAAGGGAGCTTTTCTATGTTTAAACTGATTGCATCCGATATGGACGGCACACTGCTTGACGAAAACGGCCAGGTGCCTCCCGAGACCTACGAACTGATTCTGGCGCTACACGAGCATGGCGTGCATTTCGCCGCATCGTCAGGTCGTCGCTACGATCGCCTGTGCGAGTTCTTTGCGCCCGTTCGCGACAAGATGGACTTTGTCGCCGCTAACGGCGCCCAGGTCTACGCCGACGGTAAGATGGTAGACCGTGAGGTGTATTCCCACCTGGCGATTCGAAGGCTCGCCCAAGCCGTCAGGACGTTTCCCAATCTGCATCTTGCGCTCTTTGACCGAACCAAGTCCTTTTTGCTCGATGACGAGTGCAAGTTCGTGCGTGAGGTCGATAAGGACCTTCCCAATGCCGAGCGCATTTGGGAGCTGCCCGATCCCAGCGTAAATATCATCAAAGCGAGTATCTTTTGCGACGACAGTGCGGTTATGGACAGTGCGTACGTGCTACAGCGCGAACTTGGTCAGCTCTTTACTTTTGCGCCTTCGGGCAACGCGTGGATCGATGCCATGCAGCCTGGTGTGTCGAAGGCCTCGGGTATCGCGCAGCTCGCGGAGCATTACGGCATTGGTCGCGACGAGGTCATGGCGTTTGGCGACTCGATGAACGACTACGAGATCATTCGCTTTGTCGGCACGGGCTGCGCGATGGAAAACGCGCGCCCCGCGCTCAAGGCGGTGGCCGATCGCGTCGTAGGCTGCAACCGCGACCACGCCGTTCAACAGGAGCTTCGTCACGTGCTAGAGGGCCTCGCTTAATCCGACAGCTGGGGACGTTCCCGTTCTGCCGGCAGTGGGGGACAGTCCTTGCAGCTTTTCGCGAAGAGTGTCCCTAACGACTGGTCATTCAAGAACGTCCCCAGTGACTAGTCGTTTAAGAACGTCCCCAATGACTACCCAACGACTGGGCGAGGGCGGCCATGATGGTGCGGGCGACGCCGTCGTGGTCGTTGTCGTATTCGGTGATGGCGTCGGCGGCCTCACGGTCCTCGGGCTCGGCGTTGATCATGGCCATGCCGTGGCCCGCTGCCTGCAGCATGGGAATGTCGTTGATGTTGTCGCCGAAGCCCCAGGCGTCGGCAAGGGGCTCGCCCAAATGCTCGCACAGCCACGTGAGGGCCGTTCCCTTGGTGGCGCCTGCGCCCATGACCTCGATATTCATGGCGTACGAACGCGTGACCTCAATGCCTCCGAGCGTGTCGAGCTCCGCCGCGATGGCGTCGCGATCGGCCGGGTCGTGCCAGTACATGGCGATGCGTTCGAGCGTCTCGACCTCGTCGATCTTGCTGTCGATATCCATGTCGATTGGTGTTCGTGTGCGCTTGAGCGAAGCCGCGATGTGGGGGTCGCCGCCGCAGAATTCGTCCAGGCGCGTGTAGAGCGAGCGGGGGAGGAAGCACTGCCCGTCCGCGAAGATATCGAAGGTGACGTCATGGCCGGCGGCAATGCTATGGACGCGGTGGGCAATGCCACGGTCGAGCGGACGGCTCAAGATGCGCGTGGCACGCGAAGTATCGGTGGGCGTACCGTCGTCGAGTTGCCAGACGCTGGCGCCGTTGGCACAGACCGCGTAGTGCACGGCGGGATGGGCGAGGATGGGCTCAAAGATGCCCGACAGCGGACGTCCCGTGCAGGGAACAAACTCGATGTCACGACGTGCGAGCTCGTCGAGCATTGCCCAGGTGGCATCGCTCATTTGCTTATCGCTCGTCAGCAGCGTCCCATCCATATCGGAAAACACAATCATTTGATGCAGCCCTTTCCACTGGCATAAAAAGCGTGGCCGAGGGCTTGGGTCCCTGGCCACGCTCGAGTTCTATAACGGTCCGCGTCCTAGCGGTCGGCGAGCGGCTTGTACTCCAGCGGCTCGATCACCGGACGATAGGCGGGGCGGATGATACGGTGCGCGCAGAAGAGCTCTTCCATGCGGTGTGCCGACCAGCCGGCCATGCGGGCGACGGCGAATAGCGGCGTAAAGAGCGTCTCGGGCACGCCGAGCATCTTGTAGATAAAGCCCGTGTACAGGTCGATGTTGGCGCAGACGGGCTTGGTCATGCCGTGGTCGCGCATGACCTGGGGTGCCAGGCGCTCGATGCGCTCGATGAGTGCGAACTCTTCGCCCAAGTTCTTCTTGGCTGCCAGCGAGCGCGCGTAACGGCGGCACACCTCGGCGCGTGGGTCGCTCAGCGTGTAGACGGCGTGGCCCATGCCGTAGATGAGGCCGGTGCCGTCGAAGGCCTGCTTGTCGAGGATCTTGCCCAGGTAGGCCGCGACCTCGTCCTCGTTTTCCCAGTTGGAAACATGCGCGCGGATGTCCTCGTGCATAGACACGACCTTGGCATTGGCACCGCCGTGGCGCGGGCCCTTGAGCGAGCCGATAGCCGCGGCGTAGGCGGAATACGGGTCGGTGGCCGAAGACGACAGCACGCGGCAAGCGAAGGTGGAGTTGTTGCCGCCGCCGTGCTCGGCATGCAGCATGAGCATAACGTCGAGCAGCATGGCCTCATCGCGGGTGAACGCCATACCGCCGCGGAGCACCTGTAGGATGGTCTCGGCGGTGGAGAGACCGGGCGTGGGGTGCGGCACGTGAACCTCGGAGCCGCGAAGCTTGGCGATCGAGGCCATGTGTGCGAAGGCGGCGATGCGTGGGAGACGTGCGAGCATGGAAATGGCGACGTCGATTTCGTGCTCGGGCGTGATCACGTCTGGTTCGGCATCGAAGGCGTAGAGCAGCAGCACAGCGCGCTGGAGCACGTTCATGATGCTCGACGACACCGTGGTCATGGGGAACTCTTTGACGTACTCGTCGCTCAGATGTCTAAAGGCACCTAGGCGCTCGCAGAAGCCGTCGAGCTCTTCCTTGTTGGGTAGCGAACCCGTGATAAGCAGATAGGCGACTTCTTCGTAGCCGTAGCGATTCTCGGCCTGGGCATTGTTGACCAGATCCTCGATGCTGTAGCCGCGAAGCGTGAGCTTGCCCTGATCGGGCACGACTTTGCCGTCGACCTTGTTGTAGCCGTGCACATCCGAGATACGAGTGAGGCCCGCGACCACGCCCGAGCCGTCGGCATTGCGCAGGCCGCGCTTGACATTGTGCTCGACAAACAGGCCCTCGTCATAAGGGTCGGTCGGCAGGCCGTGGTAGAGGTTTTCGCTCTCAGGCGAAATCTGGCGGCTTGCTTCGTAATCCAGAACCAGGCGGCTCAAGTGGTCATCGAAGCGGTAGTAGATTTTCTTGGCGTCGTAGGCCATGCGCGCTCCTCTCCGGGCCGCATCGGGGTGACTTGCATGGGCATGCGCGCGTCAGGCTATCCCCAGCGGCTTGCTCGCTACAGGCGGTACATAAAGTTGAAGACGTCCTCGCGCTGGATGGACACGTTGACGCCCGAAAGCTCGCCGGCCTCGGCCAGGGCCTTCTGCAGCTCAGCGAAGTCGAGCTTGGACTCGGCGGTATCGGCCAGCATGGTCATGGTGAAGATGTCCTCGATAATGGACTGCGTGATGTCGCGGATGTCGACGTTGGCCTCGCCCAGGACGCGGGTGACGCCCGCGACGATGCCGGGGCGGTTCTTGCCAAGGACGGTGATGACGATACGGGAGGACGAGATCTCGGCCATGGGAAACCCTTTCGCGTGGTTGCGGCGCGCGCGGGGCGCTCCGCTACGGTACAGTGTTCATCATTGTACCTGTCTGGCGCAAAAAAGGCGCGCTCGCTGCGGCGTTACATGCCTGCAACATGAGCGTAAGGGGGAAGGCCGTACGGGGAAGAGCCGTCTGGCGCGTGTCCGGCTCGTGTTGGGTTGATTTCCGATCTCAGCCGAACACATTGAGCGGACAGGCCGTTCCCGCAGTCGGCCGAACGCCTCCGACGGCTGATTCCGAACTGGAAGCGGAGGGCATCCCCGCCCTTCGGTAGGGGATACCGCTCCGCGGCGCATGCCGCGGGCGGCGCCCCTATCGGACCACCGTGACCTCAGTTGGGATGGGCCCAGCACTGCCGCGTACTCGGTGAGCTAGAGCCAACTGTTCGTCTTCACGTCGCGTATGGCGATATTTCGGTCGTCCGGCTCGGTGATGCCGTAGCCGAACGCCTGGAGCGTCTCGATGGACTCCTGGATCCTCTGTTGGAACATGGGACCCGGATCGACCCTCGGCCCGAGGTGCCCGCGCCAAAGGCACGGCGTGGCGCGCAGCATGTTATGGATTTTGGAGATGGGCTCGATGTCGGCGTAGACGTTGAGCGTCGCCATGGCGTCCTTGTGGCCGAGGATCGATTGGAGCGCCTTGATATCGCCGCCTTGGCGGATCCACTGCGTTGCGAACGTGTGGCGAAGGCCGTGGAACGTGATCAGCTCGTCGTTGGTGCCCATGAGGCCGTTGGTCTCCGAGAACGTCTTGAACGCCCTGCGGATATAGCTTGTCGTCGCGAAGGTCGCGCCCGGCTCCGACAGGATGTAGCAGTCCCCGATCTCGACCGCCCCGGTAAGGCCGCGCAAGCGCAGCTTTCCGCAGTCGATCTCGTGGGTCTCCTTCAGGAAGGGGAGTAGGCCGACCGGGTCGATGGGGATACCCCTGGCGTCATGGGTCTTGGTGTCCTTGATGAACGAACCCATTCCCTTCGCGTACGCCACCGAGTGTCTGATCGAGATCAGGCCCGTCTCGAAATCCACATCGCACCACCGAAGGCCGCAGACCTCGCCGATTCGCATCCCCGTGTGTAGGGCGAGTACGACCGCCCTCTAATCCTCGGCGGACCAATCGAGTCCGAACTCCTTTCGGGCATCCTCTTCGCTCATGACTTCGAGAAGGTCTCCGGGTTGGCAACGAAGGGCGAGGCATAGCTGCTCGAGTGTGTTGAAGCGAATGCCGCGAATATGCCCTTTTTTAATACGGGACAGGTTCACGGGCGTGGTTCCAATCCTTTCGGCAAGTTCGTTCGAGGAAATCTTTCGCTCGGCCATGATCTTGTCGAGGCGAACAATTACGGGCATGGCGTTTCCTTACGCAATCTCGTCGGAGTCGAGGTACAGCTCTCGGGCGTACAAGAAGAGCTGGGAAAGCATGAACAGGACGATGCCGAGAACCAGAGAGGTCCAATCGAATGATGAAGCGATCTCTTGGGCGCCGACGGCCCCCTCGCCGCCAAACATCGAAACGGAGGTTTTGAGTGAGCCGGCGTAGAGGCTGGTGGCAGCTTGAACAACGAAGAGAATGCCGAGCACCTTCAAGCATGTCGCAGACCCTTTCTTGAAGGGGTCTCCGCTCTTGATCGTCCACACGAGAACGGCGCTGAGGATGGTCGTAGCGATACCGATGACGGCAGGGACCAATGTCGAGATCGCAAGGGCTGGATACGCGGGGGAGTCTGCAATTACAGGGTTGTCGAGCACTTCGATTGCTGGCTTTAAGGAGAACGCCACTTGTGCGATGGCGGTGGCGCAAAGGGTCGCAGAGGCTATCGCACATGCGATGCGGAAGGAATGAAGCCGGGGAGTGCGATTGTCGGAACTCATAATAACCTCCGAAGAATTTAAAAAACTCAGGTTACTTTTTAACAGTTTATGTTAAATTGACTTTGCCGGCAAGTAATCACAGCATACTGCAACCGAAACCCCTCTAGATTGGAGAGGATTATGTTCAGTACTGTTAAGTCGTGTAAGCTCTTGGTTTTCCTCGGCCTCGCTCTTTGTCTGTTGCTGCCGGGAGCCCCCGCTTTTGCGGATACCCCGATGCCTCCTTCCCAGGAGAGCAGCCAGTGTGCCCTCGTTGAGCCCCTCGGGTATACGGACGACGTCGTCGATACCTACTGGAGCTACAGCTGTCCTCGCGGCGTAAGCGGGCACAGCATCTCGATGTTCAACATCTCTTACAAGACGATCTCCTACCGAAATGGCTATCGCCGATCCGCGCATCATAGGGAATCCCGCCTCGCTGCAATGTGCTCCTGTGGTGTTCTTGGCACAACTGATAAATGGCAATTTGTCTATAGCACCTACTAGATGCGAGGAAGGGCCGAGCATTTTGTTCGGCCCCTCTGTTCCGACTGGATGAGGTTAAGGTTGGCGATGAATATGCTCAAAATCTCGAAGGCGATCTTTAGGTCGCTTCTCTCCTCCAGGTCGCTCTGTGTTGTCGTTGTTGCGTTGATGGTTCTTTGTGCTCTGCCCGTCTTCAGGAGCGCGGGTGGCATCGACGGACGGGTCGAATACCTCGAGTCGGGAATAACCCGTGTTGAGCAGGAATTGTCAGCATCCTATGCGGATGCGCTTGTGAATGCGGGGGAGGACGGTGTCTATACCTCTTCATCAAGCATGCCCGCGCTTCTGTACCCTCTTGCCGCGGGACGTCTTATCTTGGCACCGCTCTCTCCCCTACTTCCGTTTCTGCAGATATCGGATGGAGAGTACACCTATTATGACGGATCGAAGGAGTACTTGCTATGGGTCGCAACGGCCGTTGCCGTCTCGTTCCTTGCCGCGCGTCTTAACAAACGTGAAAAGCTCATCATCCAGGCACCGATGGGCGAGCTGGGTAGACTTGTTGCATCGAGCGTATGGGCGAGTGTTTTTGCAATGCTTGCCGTCCTCGCCATCAATCTTCCAGGGATAATCGCCGCGCTTGTGAAGAATGGCCCGGGCTCGCCGTTCTATCCGATAGGCTACATTCAATATGCGACTCCGGTTATCAAACCGGCTTGGCTGGTGTTCGCGCAGACGGCCATCTTGCAATTCTTGGTGGCAGCGTTCATCTCGCTTGTCGTTCACCTTGCCGTGAAGATTGCCAATAACCCTACGCTTGGAATCGTGTTCGTATGTGCCCTGATGGGGGTGACGATGGTTCCCGGGTATTACGGAAGATCCATCGCTTTACGTGAGTTCGCCCTGTTGAATCCCCTTACGTATGCGAACACTGAGTTGACCGTCGGCGCCTATAGCCCGTACCCGACAACGCAGATAGTGAATCTGCCTGGACTTTGCTTCGAGCGTGGCGCGATTGCCCTCGTATGCGCAATCGGGATCGAGGTGCTGGCAATTAGCCTGCTTTGCGTTGCTGGAAAGAGCGGCTGCGCGTGCCCGATATCCCCGATTTGTCTTGAGAGAGGTTCCTTCACTGCATCGAGAACGGCAACTCGTTCGAGCGCTTGTGCCTCCGCCGTTGCATACGTAAGAACGATGGGGAAACTGCTCCTGCGTTCTCCTACCCTCGCCGTATGCGCGATTGCAATGTCGACGACGATGCTGGCCCCGGCTCTGGTCGAGATGTTTCCTGACGCTGATAACGTTTCCGCTGTTCGGTATAGGGATGGGGAGCTCCGTTCAATAGATCGGTATCTAGAGCAGAACGCTGCGAATATGGACGTCGAGGGCAAAGCGGCCCTGGAAGACATGCGGGATGCTCTTTCGGGTTTCGTGTACGCGCCTATGCCTGCGGAGGGGCTTCGAAGCCTTGCGACGTACGAGCGCGCTCGAGGTGAGCTGGGCGCGGCAGATGCGACTCTCCTGCAATCGATCGGAATCGAGCCGGAGACTCCTTCTCGTGCGGAGGCGCGCGCCTTCTGCTTGAGTCGATCGCGAGCTTGCCGGACCCCAAGGTTTACGAGTTAAGTACGAAGATGCCCCCATTAATCCTCCTTTCGTATCTCCAGGCAGCGCTTCCCTCCTTATTTTTGCTGTTGCCCGTGGTTGTCACATCGCTCGCGTGCACCCACCTGCAGTGTCGTTCCCTTCTGGTTCTCCAGATCCCCGCAACAGCGCATGTGCGTTTTCTGACGGCTGTTGCGCTGGCTCTCCTGCTTGGCTTGGTGCTGCTTTTGGTGTCGATGGTTCCCGCTGTCGTTGTGTCCGTGATTAAGAACGGTGCGGGTGGATCGGAGTATCCCGTCGCTCTCATTCGGGCGGGAGCTTCGACAACGTCCATGGTGGGGGAGGCGGTGTTGTGCAGTATTCCGTTGCTGGTCATGGCATACGGCGTGATTTCCGTCGTCGCTGCGTTGACAGCAGCGATTAGTCGCAACCCCGTTGTCACCGGAATGGTTTGCGCGGTTCTCTTGGTGTTGGGTTCGTTGAGCGCTCATGTTGAAAGCGTGGGCATGGGCGTCGCGCTGCTGGCTCCATTCGCCTCGTTTGATCCCGCTTCCCAGGTGGGGACGATTGGGTTCCTTGGGCGAGGGACGAACGCGATGCCTTTTGGAGAGGTCGTCGGCGCATCGGGCGCTCTGCTGGTGGTCTTGGGCGCGTATCTCCGTTGATGGTGCGCCTGAGTGTTCCAAAGATCGAAAGGGGATGATCTCGATGATTGACCTTCAAACGCTGACGATCTCTTATGGAAAGAAGGTGCTCGTAGATTCGGCGAACGCTGAGTTTGCCCCGGGTACGGTCTACGGTCTCGTCGCTCCGAACGGGCATGGAAAGACGACGTTGCTGCGTGCGATGGCAGGTTTGCCGGGTCCTCGCGTGGACGGGAGCATCGTTCTGGACGAGGTGCAGGGTACGGGTGCGAGAGAGGTCCGTTCTATGATCTTCTATGCACCTGGTGAGGGGACGCTGCTGTATCCCGGATTGCGTGCGGAAGATCACCTCAAGATGGTTTGCGATATGTGGCCGCATGCTCGCGATATCGAAGAGATAGTGGAACAAACGCAGATAGGCGAGTTCGCGAAGATGAGGATCCGCACTCTGAGCCAGGGCATGAAGCAGCAGCTTACCCTGGCGATTGCGTATGCGACGGGCGCGCGGTACCTTCTATTAGATGAGCCCATGAACGCGCTCGACCCCAGCAGGGTGGACTTGCATTCCGAGATTCTCAGGAAGCTGGCCGATTCTGGTACGTGCATCATCATGTCATCCCACATCTTGGATTCGGTCGATAGGCTGTGCGATGAGATTCTGTTTTTGAAGGATGGGAGGCTCATTAGAAGCATTCCGCAAGATGATGCTGCGCCGAAGTCTCCTGGATCCCATTTCGCAAAGCCTGCCGGACGCGCCGAGGGTGCGCTAAGCACGTATCGGCGACTCTACGAAAAGGGCGGGTAGAAATGCAAGTTAAAAATCTATGTGGCCAATGTGATACCGTTGAACCCGCATATCGATACCGCTCAGCCATTCGCCTCGCCCCCGTCGCACGTATCTTCATCCGGTCTGTTACTTTTAATCTAACAATTCTTTGAGGAACGTAGGTGCTTCTAAATGTACTGTCGACTTCTTCTCAAACTAATCCTAAGAGACAAGGCCGTATGGATTTGTACGCTCGTTCTCGCTGCAGCCTTTTCCGTCCCCATTGCGTTCAATTCACCCATCTACGGGCCCTTCTTTATGAAACAGGGCATGCAGAGCTTTGTCGACGCATTCAATACGCGCGCGCCCCAGGCCAGCGGCACAGACCTATCTCCAGAGCAGCAAAATGACGCGGAGCTTGCAAGATACGCGAACGCCGCCCTTGCCGCTCAAACCGACGCCGCCTTTCTCGATTCTGCCGAGAGCTACTACGCGCTCATGGGCGAAGGCTTCCAATCCGGGTCCATCGTGGGAGACCAAGAGACCAATGACGCAGCGCTCGCATATTGCCGTGCCCTGAGCAGCTCCGGCATCACGGATATCCCGGCCTCCGCAAACGACCTGCCATTCCTTTCCTTCCTGCCTTACGCCGTTGCCACGGCGCCGTCTTTCCTTCCCTTCATCCCCTTCCTTCTCTCGTCGATACTCGTGCTCGGCGCCACAAGGCCCGGGACCCTGGCGGCAAAGCGCCCGTGCCCAAATTCCGGCGCCTTATCCAGATCGTGTTTTCGATAATCGTCGCGGGGACCGCGATGCTCCTCGCCGGCCTCGCACCCGGGGGCATTTACGCCTTGGCCCTAAACGGCTTCGGGCAAATTGGGTACCCAATCGCCTTCTTCCATGACGGCGCGCTTACCACCACGACTGCGGGAAACGTCTTCACAGCCCTGCTTCTCGCGCTGCTTGCGGGCGGAACCTTGATATCCGTTTGTTCCGTCGTCCTATCGACCGCAACGAGGCGCGTCCTCGCGGGCCCCCTTACCTCCGCGCTGCTTGTCGCGGCCCCGGTATTCCCGCTACTGTCCGATTCGGCACTGGAGCATAACGCCGCGCTCAATCTCCTGCCGCTGGCCGTATTCTCGCCTATCGAGGCAACGGGTTACGTAGGATGCTTCCCAACAGAATTCATTGGCTCCGGTTCAGGCAGCGCATCGATGCTTGCCGTGGCCCTGGCATACGTCGCGGTCTTTTTTGCGGTCGGCGCCGTTGCGACACGTTCGCCCAAACAGCCTGGACCCGCGAAAAAGCGCCATGGGCTCGAGCTTCTGGACGCGAGCGTTGGATACGGAAGCACGACGATACTTTCAATCGGATCGCTTTTCCTGAGCCCGGGAACGGCGGCGGGCCTCGTTGCTCCCAACGGCTCGGGGAAAACCACCCTTCTTGAAGCGCTGTCGGGCCAATTTCCCACCCGCATCCGCTCGGGAAGCCTGGCGGCAGACGGAATCTGCCAACGTCGATCAGCCGAATTTGCAGAACTCGTCTACCTGAGCTCTTCAGGCGGCACGGATCTCTATCCCACGCTATCAGCCCTCGAGCACCTTGCTTTCGTTAGGGAGGCGTGGAAATCGGCCGCCGACATCGACTCGCTCTGCGACTCCCTCGGAATCTCCCCATATCTCGACAAGCCGACCCGTAAACTCTCGACAGGAATGAAGCAGCAGGTAAAGCTTGCCATGGCGATATCGACCGATTGCCCGTACCTTATCCTCGATGAACCGCTGAACGGCCTCGATCCGGGAAAGCGGAAAACCTCCTGCGACGCGATGCGCAGCGAGGTGGCGCGGGGACGAAGCGTGCTCATTTCAAGCCATCTGCTCGACGACCTGGCAGACCTCACCAACTCGTTCTACTTCATCGAGGCCGGCACGCTCGTGGAAAAGATCAAGTCGTCCTCGCAGACGCTCAAGCAGGAATACCTCGATACATACGAGGGAGGTGAATGACATGAAACTATTTGAACAGCTGAAGTCCAATGCGTCGCGCATGGCTGTCTACGCCATCCTCGTGGCAACGGCTTTATGCGGAATCGCGGCACCCGTCTATGCGCTCAACGGAGAGAAAGGCGATGTCGAACCCGCGTACATGGCTTCGACGGTTAAAGACCGGTACAAAGCCTTCTCTGGAGACACGTTTTACGTAGCAGAGTACGACACGACCTACCGTCAGCTTCGCTACAACAAGGGCTACGACTATCTAGGCGCAGAGGCAATCAGCTATACGTCGGGTTGGTACCGCTCCAACTATGGACACATAACCCAGTTCAAGTGTAACTACCGTGTGTACAACTAAAGCAACCGGCCGGGACGAGGGGTGACGCAAAAGCGTCGCCCCTCGTTTTTAACCATGTCAACTGAACCTAGTTCAGTTTGGTTGATTTCCGATCTCAGCCGAACACATTGAGCGGAAAGGCCGTTCCCGCAGTCAGTCGAACGTCCCCGGGGCCCTTCTCAGGCCCCGGGGACGGCATTTTCCCAGTTGAAGGAACGGTGGAGATGTGTTTCGATGGGTCAGATTCGTGTCGTTCCGAAAAGACCGTGAACCTTTTGTGGGACGCGCGGCGCCGTGGTACCATAGCCGAGTTTGTTGTCTTGGTCGGAAACCAAGACGCCTTATGCGCTGATCGGTAACCAGCGCCTGACTAATAAGGAGTCCTACCATGAAGCAGGGTATCCATCCCCAGTATGTCGAGTGCACGGTGACGTGCTCCTGCGGCAACACCTTCAAGACGCACGCTACCGTGTCCGAGATGAAGGTCGAGCTTTGCAACGAGTGCCACCCGTTCTACACCGGCCAGCAGAAGTTCGTCGACACCGGTGGACGCGTCCAGCGCTTCGCCGACAAGTTCGGTGGCGCCGCTGCCGCCCAGCTCAAGAAGGCCGAGGAGGCCAAGGCTGCCAAGGCCGCCAAGGCTGCTGAGGCCGAGGCCGCTCGCAAGGCCGCCGCTGAGGCTAAGGCTGCCGAGAAGGCTAAGCGTGCTGCTAAGTTTGCCGAGGAGGCTGCCAAGCAGGCCGCCGAGGCTCCCGCAGAGGCTCCCGTCGAGGAGGCCGCTGCCGAGGCCGAGACCACCGAGGCTGCTGAGTAAATAGCTCGCCGCGGAATCACTCGCATTCATGGCATGAGGGCCGTGCATCCATTTGGGTGCGCGGCCCTTTTCTTTTATTGTCGCAAACCAACCTGTCCCCATTGCACCAGATTGGCGCGAAGAGGACAGGTTTGCTTGCACCAAATGACAGAGAGGCGGCGTTTGCCAGATAAAACCTGCCAAAATAAACCTGTCCCTTTTTGGCAGGTTGGTCGTAGTTATTACGTGGCGGTCGAGGTCGACCGTATAGGCCGTGCCTTGTTTGGCTAAAGTACAATCATCTGTGTTTAACTCGCCCGCAGCTGCACGGCGTGGGCGATGGCCAAAAAGGAAAACCACATGGGATTCATGTCAAAGCTGCTGTCCTTTGGATCCGATAAGGACCTTAAGCGCTACTACAAGATCGTCGACCAGATCAACGGTCTTGAGCCCCAGTTTGAGAAGATGACCGAGGACCAACTCCGCGGCCAGACCGATAAGTTCCGCGAGCGTTACGCCAACGGCGAGTCGCTCGACGACATGCTCCCCGAGGCCTTTGCCACCGTGCGTGAGGCTTCCAAGCGCACCATGGGTATGCGCCACTTTGACGTGCAGCTTATTGGCGCCATGGCACTGCACGAGGGCCACATCGCCGAGATGAAGACCGGCGAAGGTAAGACCCTCGTCTCCACGTTGGCCGGCTATCTCAACGCTATTGCCGGCAAGGGCGTGCACGTCGTTACTGTCAATGATTACCTTGCCAAGCGTGACTCCGAGTGGATGGGCCGCATCTATAAGTACCTGGGCATGACCGTCGGTCTGCTCCAGAACAACATGCCGCTCGAGCTCAAGCGTCCGGCCTACCAGGCAGACGTCACCTACGGCACCAACTCCGAGTTCGGTTTCGACTACCTGCGCGACAACATGGTTACCCGTCCCGAGCAGCGCGTGCAGCGCGGCCACAACTACGCCATCGTCGACGAGGTTGACTCCATCCTGATCGATGAGGCCAGGACGCCGCTCATTATCTCGGGCGCTGGCACCAAGTCCGCCAGTACCTACAAGGACTTCGCGCGTGCTGTGCGTGGCCTTGAGCGCGGCGAGGACGTGTCGCACGACATGCTTACCGCCACCGAGGACGTCGAGCCCACGGGCGACTACGTCATGGACGAGGCCAAGCACACCATTGCCGCCACCGAGCGCGGCCTTAAGAAGATCGAGCGCCGTCTGGGTATCGAGGACATCTATGCCGACCTTTCGGGCCAGCTGGTCAACCACCTGCAGCAGGCGCTGAAGGCCCAGTACATGTTCCATCGCGACAAGCAGTACGTGGTCACTAACGGCGAGGTCAAGATCGTCGACGAGTTCACCGGTCGCATCATGGAAGGCCGTCGCTATTCCGAGGGTCTGCACCAGGCCATCGAGGCCAAAGAGGGCGTGCTCGTGCGCGAGGAGAACCAGACGCTGGCCACCATCACCCTGCAGAACTACTTCCGTCTGTATGACAAGCTCTCCGGCATGACCGGTACGGCACTCACCGAGGATGCCGAGTTCCGCGAGATTTACAAGCTGCCCGTCGAGGTCATCCCCTCCAACAAGCCCGTTCAGCGTGTCGACCACGAGGACCTGGTGTACCGCACCATCCAGGCCAAGTACAACGCCGTTGCCGACGACGTCGAGCGACGTCACGCCAAGGGCCAGCCGGTCCTGGTGGGCACCGTCTCCATCGAAAGCTCCGAGAAGCTGTCGGCCGCCCTTACCAAGCGCGGCATCGCGCACGAGGTCCTCAACGCTAAGCATCACGAGCGCGAGGCTCATATCGTTGCCCAGGCCGGACGCTACGGCGCCGTGACCATCGCTACTAACATGGCCGGTCGTGGTACCGACATCCTGCTGGGCGGCAACCCCGACGAGCTGGTGCGCGAGCGCCTTGAGTACGAGGGCCTGACCATGGAGGACGTGACGCCCGAGCAGCTCGAGCGGTTTAACGCCGAGGCCAAGGAGACCTGCAAGGCCGAGCGCGAGCGCGTGCTTGCCGCCGGCGGCCTGACCGTCATCGGCACCGAGCGCCATGAGTCCCGTCGTATCGACAATCAGCTACGCGGCCGCTCCGGTCGTCAGGGCGATCCGGGCGAGACTCAGTTCTACCTGTCGCTCGAGGACGACCTGATGCGCCTGTTCGGTGGCGACAAGATGGATCGCGTCTCCAAGATGATGGTCACGGCAGAAATGGGCGACGACATGCCCATTCAGCATAAGATCATCTCCAAGGCCGTCGAGAGCGCCCAGCACAAGGTCGAGAGCATTAACTTCTCCATGCGCAAGAGCGTCCTCGAGTACGATGACGTCATGAACAAGCAGCGCCAGGTCATCTACGCCGAGCGTAACAAGATTCTGGATGGCAAGGACCTGACCGACCACATCACCGAGGTCATGCACGATACCGTGTACCGCTGCGTGCAGGAGTTCTGCACTAAGGACAGTCACGATGGCGAGCGCGACCTGGAGGGCCTGCGCAAGTGGGTTGTGGAGCTCACCGGCCACATCGATACGCCGAAGTTCCCCGACGAGGATTATGAGGCCCTGGCTGCCGATGTCCTGGCTTACGTAGAGAAGTGCTACAACATGAAGGCCGAGCGCTTGGGCGAGGACCTGATGCGCGAGCTCAACACCCAGGTCATGCTGCGCGTCATCGATACCCGCTGGATGAACTACCTGCAGGAGATGGACTACCTCAAGACCGGCATCGGCCTGCGCGGCTTTGGCCAGCGCGACCCGCTGGTTGAGTACAAGACCGAGGCCTACGGCGCGTTCCAGATACTCGTCGATACCATGTATGAGGATTACCTGCGCACGGTTCTGCGCATCGAGATCAAGGCTGCCCCGCGTGCCGTGGAGCACAAGGAAGAGCCCGCGCTCGAGGGCGCGCGCTTCTCCGGTCCTGCCGAGGTCGATGGTGATAACGGCGACTCGGTGCTGCGCAAGCAGGCGCAGGTGCAGGCCCGCACGGCTGTCCAAGGCGGACCGGCTGCCGTCAACAACGGTGGCAAGGTGACCACCTATCGCAAGTCCGAGAGCGACGATCCGTACGTCAACGTGGGCCGCAACGACCCGTGCCCCTGCGGTAGCGGCAAGAAGTTTAAGTACTGCCACGGCAGGAATCGTTAATGGCTGAGGCTTTAGAGGTAACGCCCGCCGAGCTGGACGCGTTCGCGGACCGGCTCGGCGAGGTCGAGTCGTATCTCCATTTGGACGAAAAGCGCACGCGCGTGACCGAGCTCGAGGCCAAAAGTGTTGCCCCTGGCTTTTGGGATGACGCCGACGCCGCCCGTGCCACCATGGAGGAGATCGCGCGTACCAAGGAAGATATCGCTGCCGTGGACACCGCGCGCGGCGAGCTTTCCGATGCCCGCGCCGCGCTGGAGCTTGCCGAGGAGATGGGGGATGACCCCGACGCCGTCGCCCTTCGCGAGGAGCTACAGCCACGGCTGAGCGCCTGGCCCGTGCCATCGATGAGCTTGAGCTTTCGAGCTGGTTTACCGGTGAGTTCGATCACGGCGATGCCATTGTGACCATCAAGCCCGGACAGGGTGGTCTGGAGGCCCAGGACTGGACCTTCATGCTCTTTAAGATGTACATGAAGTACTGCCAGCGTCGCGGCTGGAAGGTCACCATCAACGACTGTCCCGCAGCCGAGGTCATCGGCATCGACCGCGCGACCTTTACTGTCGAGGGCAAGGACGCATTTGGCATGCTGCGCGCCGAGGCCGGCGTCCACCGCTTGGTTCGCATTAGCCCCACCGACGACAAGAAGCGCCGCCAGACCACGTTTGCCGGCGTCGAGGTCATCCCCGTGCTACCCGATGATATCGACATCGAGATCAGTCCCGATGACATCCGCGTGGACGTGTACCACGCGAGCGGCCCGGGCGGCCAGGGCGTTAACACCACCGACTCCGCCGTGCGCGTGACGCATTTCCCCAGCGGCATTGTGGTCACCTGCCAAAACGAGCGCAGCCAGATCCAGAACAAGGCCGCGTGCATGCAGATCCTCAAGGCTCGCCTGTACGAGATTGAGCTTGAGAAGCGTGCCGAGGCGCTCGATGAGATCCGCGGACCCAAGACCACGATTGGTTTTGCAACCAGATTCGCAGCTACGTACTCTACCCGTATCAGATGGTTAAGGACCTACGCACGGGCGTTGAGACCAGCAACGTCGAGGCAGTTCTTGACGATGGCGATTTGGATCCGTTTGTAATTGGCTATCACCGTTGGGCTACCGGCAACGCTGACGCGGAGACCCCATCTGCATAAACCGCCCGGTTTATGTGGAAATGGATTAAAACCCTCCCAGCAGGGTGGTTTTGTATCCAGAGCAAACCTGCGCAGGGGTGGTTTTTGTCCGGCGAATCGGTAGAATCAAATACAAGAAGAAGTTCAAAGCGCATCCGATGGGGTGCGCTTTTTTGAGGGAGGCAGCATGGCATATCGTCTGGACATCAAGCGCATTCTTTCGATGAACTTCTTTCACGATCTGCCCCAGATCATGTTGGGGTGTGCCTTGGCCGCCATCGCGACCGACCTGTTTTTGATTCCCAATGGTCTTGCCGCCGGTGGCGTTACGGGCCTTGCGACTATTATCCAGGCAGTCGGCGCGGCGCGAGGCGTGTCGCTTCCCGTCGGTATCCAGACTATCGTGATGAATGCCTTGCTGCTGCTGGTCGTTATGCGCGAGGGCGGCATGTTCTACGTGGTGCAGACCGCGACGGGCTTTGTGCTGCTGGGCTTCTTTACCGATCTGTTCGCCCCGTTTGTAGCACCTCTGGCGGATGCGGACCTGATGCTTCCCGCTATGTGGGGCGGCATTATTACGGGCATCGGTTACGGCATGGTGTTGCGCGCCGGCGCCAACACCGGCGGCTCGGACACGATTGGCCAAATCATCTCGCGTAACACCTCGCTGCCGGTGGGCTCGACCGTCATGGCGATCGATGTTGCCGTATGCGCGCTGTCGGCTCCGGTCTTTTCAATCGAAAACGCACTATATGCAGGCCTTTCGATGGTCATTAGCGGCTACGTGATCGATGCCGTGGTCGATGGTGGCAACAAACGCCGTATGGTACTCATCATCTCGGACAAGTTCCCTGATATCGCTGCCGATATCATGTATGGCCTGGGTCGTGGTTGTACCAAGTTTAAGGCGACTGGCATGTATTCGGGTGCCGAGAAGCCGGTGATTATGGTCATCGTGAGCCGTCGAGAGCTCAATACCCTCAAGACGATCGTGCGCGAGCGCGATCCTCACGCCATTGTGACGGTCGCTGACGTTACGGAAGCCTTCGGCGAGGGATTCAAGGACATTAGCGCGTAGGGGCGACCGCGTTCCATCCAAAAGACGTTCACATTGATAAACCGTTTCATCAGCGGTTCTGCCTGCTAAATTGTTCAAATAATGATAAAAACTCTGGTAAAGCCATCAGTTTCCAGCATAATGAATGACGTACGTGCATTGCGGCTGTGTTGGGACTACCTTTCCGTGCCGTGCGCATTTTGTCTAATGAGGATGAAAGGAAGGCACAATGAGCGACGAAGAGCTCAAAAAGGTTGCCAACGAGGTAAGGAAGGGCATCGTCACCGGCGTGCACGCTGCCAAGTCCGGCCATCCGGGCGGTTCGCTCGGCGCTGCCGACATCATGACCTATCTGTACTTTGAGGAAATGAACGTCGACCCGTCCGACCCCCGCAAGGCCGACCGCGACCGCTTCGTGCTTTCCAAGGGTCACTGCGCGCCTGGTCTGTACGCCGTGCTCGCCGAGCGCGGATTCTTCCCCAAGGAGGACCTCGAGACGCTGCGCCACATCGGCAGTCACCTGCAGGGCCATCCCAACATGAACGACACCCCGGGCGTCGACATGTCCACCGGCTCGCTGGGCCAGGGCATCTCCGCCGCCGTGGGCATGGCGGTTGCCGCCAAGCACTGGGGCGACGACTATCGCACCTACGCCCTGCTGGGCGATGGCGAGAGCGAGGAGGGCCAGGTCTGGGAGGCCGCCATGTTTGCCGGCAACCAGCAGCTCGACAACCTCTGCGTGATCGTCGACCACAACGGCTTGCAGATCGACGGTCCCGTCGAGGAGGTCAACGACCCCATGCCGCTCGCTGACAAGTTCCGCGCCTTTAAGTTCCACGTGGTGGAGCTCGCCGACGGCAACGATTTCGATCAGATCCGTGCCGCCTTTGCCGAGGCTCGCGCTACCAAGGGTCAGCCGACCGCCATTATCGCCGAGACCCTGAAGGGCAAGGGCGTGTCCTTTATGGAGAACCAGGTTGGTTGGCACGGCAAGGCCCCCAACGATGAACAGTTTGAGCAGGCCATGGCAGAGCTCACGGCCGCCGGAGAGGAGCTCTAGGATGGCAGACGTCAAGAAAATCGCCACGCGCGTAAGCTACGGCGAGGCCCTCGTCGAGCTCGCCAACGAGCACGATGACTTTGTGGTCCTCGACGCCGACCTGGCCGCCGCCACGCAGACCGGCAAGTTTAAGGCCGCCTGCCCCGACCGCTTCTTCGATGTGGGCATCGCCGAGAGCAACCTGATGGGTGTTGCCGCCGGTATCGCGACCACCGGTCGTGTTGCCTTCGCGAGCACCTTTGCCATGTTCGCTGCCGGTCGCGCCTTTGAGCAGGTCCGCAACTCCATCGGCTACCCGCACCTCAACGTTAAGATCGGTGCCACGCACGCTGGTATCTCGGTGGGCGAGGATGGCGCCACGCACCAGTGCTGCGAGGATATCGCCCTCATGCGCGTCATCCCCGGCATGACTGTGATCGTTCCTGCCGACGACGTTGAAGCCCGCGCCGTGACGCGCGCCGCCTACGAGTGCGACGGTCCGGTGTACATGCGCTTCGCCCGTTTGGCCTCGCCGGTTATCAACGACCCCGAGACTTACAAGTTCGAGTTGGGTAAGGGCATTGTCATGCGCGAGGGCGCCGATGTGACCATCATCGCCTGCGGCCTGATGGTCGGCGAGGCTCTCGAAGCCGCCGAGCAGCTCGCCGCCGAGGGCATCGACGCCGAGGTCATTAACATGCACACCATCAAGCCCATCGATGCCGACCTGATCGTCAAGAGCGCCACCAAGACCGGCCACGTCGTGACCGTCGAGGAGCACTCTGTGATCGGTGGCCTGGGCAGCGCCGTTGCCGACGTCCTGTGCGAGCAGTGCCCGACGCCGCTCAAGAAGATTGGCGTCAACGACACCTTCGGCGAGTCCGGCCCGGGCGCCGAGCTCCTGCACAAGTACGGCCTGGATGCCGCCAACATCGTGGCGACCACCAAGGAGTTCTTGGCCTAGGACAAGACGAGGCAAAGTATCGCCTCAACAACCACATGCAAACCAGAACAGGGGCGTCCCCAAAGAGGGCGCCCCTGTTTATGCTGAATTTAAATTAGAGTCCTGCCAAGCAAAGTTCCCATGGGGAAACGGGCCCATCCCAACAAAGTGCAATTCAGACCCTTCCAACTTTGTATGCGCAGCATCTCAAGTTGGTGCGTCGGCCCCATAGTAGCCGCAGGCCGGGCACAGGGTTACCTCCCAAATCTTTCCGCAGCGCAGGCCGGCGTTTGTCCGCAGCTCCGCAGGAGCAGGACAAATGCCGGCCATGCGCGAGGACGATTTGGGAGGTAACCCTGCGCCCGGCCGGTGAGACCCAAACCCCGCCATGCTTCTTATGTGCAGCAAAGCTAATGCTGCTAAAATACAAAGCGCTCATGTAGTTTAAACGCACGACGATAAGGAGCACCAGTGGGTAACCACTTCCGTACCTCCGGTGCGGGCGACGATGCCCCCAAGACGCAGACAGGCGTCCAGGGCAGTCGTTTCGCCACTCCGGATTCAGAGGGTCAGCCTGTTGCTCAGGCCCCCGCTCAGCCGGCAGATCAGGCACAGCCGGCATCCGATCCCTTTGCCTACAATCCCACCAGCGATGTCGCGCTTTCCGGCACGGCGGGTTTTGAGCCCGTTCAGGCCGTGACCGCTCGCGTGGAGCAGCCTCAGGCTGGCGCCGCCACGCCGCAGCCTATCATGGCCGGCATTCCCGACCCCATGGCCCCTGCGACGCCGGCTCCTCAGCCTGCGCAGTCCGGTCTCTTTGCCGCTATTCCCGATCCCACGCAGCCTGCTGCCCCGGTGGTCGAGAGCGACCAGGCCGCCGAGGTCGCAAGCCTCGATAACGCGCTCAACAACCCCGATTTTACGTCGGTGTTTGCACCCATCGATCCGCAGGCCAGCCGCAAGAAGATGGCCAAGCAGGCCGGTGTCGAGCCCGTCATCCTTATGGAGCATGTCACCAAGATCTATCCGGCACAGCCCAACAAGCCCGCACTCGACGACATCAACATCGAGATCTATCCGGGCGAGTTCGTCTTCCTGGTCGGTCACTCCGGCTCGGGTAAGACCACGCTGCTGTCGACGCTCAACCGCGACGTCAAGCCGACGAGCGGCCGCATCCTGGTTGCCGGTCAGGACCTCATGAAGATCAAGAACCGCAAGGTTCCGTTCCTGCGCCGCCAGATTGGCGCCGTGTTCCAGGACTTTAAGCTTCTGCCGCAAAAAACCGCCTACGAAAACGTGGCGTTTGCCCTGCAGTGCATCGGCAAGCCCAAGGGCGTCATTCGCAGCCAGGTGCCCGAGGTGTTGCGTCTGGTCGGTCTGGCCGACCAGATGGACTCGCTGCCCGACCAGCTTTCCGGTGGCGAACAGCAGCGCGTTGCCGTCGCCCGCGCTATGGTCAACCGTCCGCCGCTGCTGATCTGCGACGAGCCCACGGGTAACCTCGACCCGGCGATCTCGCTGGGCATCATGAAGCTGCTCGAGCGTATTAACCGCACCGGCACCACCGTGATCGTCGCCACGCACGACCGCGAGATGGTCGATAGCATGCACCGTCGCGTGATCGCCTCGAGGCGGCCACGTTATCCGCGACCAGGAGAGGGGAGGTTACGGCAACTATGGCACCAACTAACGTGGGCTACTCCTTCAAAGAGGCGATCAGCCACTTCTTCCGTAACTGGACTACCTCGCTCGGCGCCGTCATCACGATCTTCCTTTCGCTGTTTATCATCGGCCTGTTCATCATGGGCTCCGCGATGCTGAACTCCGTGATCGGTACCGTCGAGGATCAGGTTGTCATCAACGCGTTCATTAGTGATGACGCCGATCAGGCCGATGTTCAGGCTTTTGAGGCCGAGCTTAAGACGTGGAATAACGTCAAGTCCGTGACCTATAAGGACAAGGACGACGCGCTGGCCGAGTATACGAGCAAGATGTCGGGCAACGCCGACGCCACCATGAGCGCGCTTGATGGACAGAACCCGCTGCCGGCTTCGTTTGCAATTGAGATGGACGATCCGTCCAAGGTCGAGAGCACGGCAGAGAAGCTCAAGAAGAATGCCGATTTCCAGAAGATCGCGGATGACGGCGACGTCAACGCGAGCGTGCTGTACGGCCAGGAGGAAGTGAGCCGCCTGTTCCAGGTGACCAACTACATCCGCATCGCCGCCGTGGTACTCGTTGGCCTTCTGACCTTTATCGCATTCATCTTCATCAACAACACGATTCGCCTGTCCATCACGGCGCGTCGTCGTGAGATTGCGATTATGCGTCTGGTCGGCGCCAGCAACGGCTTCATTCGCGGCCCGTTTATCACCGAGGGCGTACTGCAGGCCATTTTGGGCTCGCTGCTTTCCATCGGCGTTCTGGAGCTGCTGCGCAATCTGATGATTCCGCGTCTGCAGGAGAGCATCGGCTGGATGTCGTTTGCCCTGCCGATGCAGTACTACCTGGTGACCTATGCTGCGCTGATTCTGGTCGGCGTGATTATCGGTCTCTTTGGTTCTGCCATCGCCATGCGCCGCTACCTGCGCGTGTAGGCATGCCTGGAATTTCATCCCTTCCAACGGGTCGTCTCTTATGGGGCGGCCCGTTTTTTTGATCCCTAGGGACGGCATGATTGCGGATCATCGTCGCGCTGGTCTATCTATGTGATCCGTTTTCCTTCGTCCCCTAGGGATCATTTGGGTAGACTCTTGGGATGTAAACGGCAATCGATAGTTAGGAGGCGCCATGGGGCGCAATAACAAGCATAAGCGTGGAGCTCGCAATAAGCGCGGGCCGGTGCGCAGCGAACGCCGTCCGAGCCTGACCGGGCGCGTGCAGCTCCATGAGCACAGTGCCTATGTCATAACCGAGAATGGCGACTACAAGGTCATGGGCCGCGGTAAGCGCGAGATCATGGACGGCGATACCGTTGCCGTTAGCATTAAGAACAGCCCGCATGGCGAGCGTCGCGCCGTGATCGAGGGCGTGGTTGAGCGCGCAGCTATAAGCGTGGTGGGCACGTACCAGACCGCCGGTCCGCTCGGTGTGATTGAGCCGCTCGATTCGCGCCTGAAGGCCGACTTCTTCATTTTGCCCGAGGATACCTCGGCGGATCGCCTGGGCGTCCGCCCGGGTGATGCCGTTGTCGCACGCATTTTGACCTACCCGACGCGCCTGGAATCGGGCACTGTGACGATCGAACGCCGCATTGGCGGAGATGACGCGCCCGATTTGGGCGTTCAATATGTGATGGCGCGTTACGGCTATACCGATAGCTATCCCGAGGCCGCGCTAGACGAGGCCGAGGGGCTTTCGCTCGATGTGTCCGTGGCGCTTAAGGACCCGCTCCGCCGCGATCTGCGCGACCGCTTTGTCATCACGATCGACCCGGTCGACGCGCGCGACTTTGACGATGCCATTTCGCTGGAGCGTACGCCCGAGGGTGGCTACAAGCTGGGCGTGCATATCGCCGACGTTTCACACTATGTGGCTTGGGACGGGCATATCGATCTTGAGGCTCGCCATCGTACGACATCGGTGTATCTGGCCGATCGCGTGCTTCCCATGCTGCCCGAACGCCTGTCCTGTGACCTGTGCTCGCTTCGCCCTGACGAGGACCGTCTTGCGTTTACCGTTGATATTGAGCTCGATGCGCAGGGTCGCGTGCGGCATTACGATCCGTACCCCAGCGTGATTCGCTCGCGTGTGCGTATGGACTATGACGGCGCCGAGGCGCTGCTGGTGCGTGCCGGCGCGGTTGAGTATTCGGTGCTGGAGGGCGCGGCCGAGGATGTTGCGGCTGCCGAGACCTCGCGCGAGGACGCGCTTGAGCGTGGTCTTGCGTGCGAGGAAGCCGCCCGCGGCTACAACGTCGACCTCGGCGATTTCCTCGTCGCCGCTAACGAACTCGCCGAACTTCGCCGTCGTATTCGTCGCGCCCGCGGCTCAGTCGATTTTGACACGGCCGAGATTCGCGCTCTATTGGATGAGGACGGAGTGCCCGTACAGATTGTGGCGCGTGAGCGTTCGTGTGCCACGTCGCTTATTGAGGAAGCCATGCTGCTCGCCAACGAGTGCGTTGCAGAGTGGCTGGCAGACCGTGATATCGAGGCCTGCTATCGCGTGCATGAGGATCCGAGTCCCGATAGCCTGCACGGTGCCGCCGTTGCGCTGGCGCAGCTCGGCATCATCGACGATCGCCGTGCTGCCGGTATTGCCCTGGGGAGTCCCGATGAGCTGCAGGCTGCAGTCGATGCTGCCGCCGGTACGGCCAACGCACCGCTCGTCAACACGCTGCTTCTGCGCAGCATGCAGCGCGCGCTGTACAAGCCGCGCAACGAGGGCCACTTTGCGCTCGCCGCGCCGTGCTACTGTCACTTTACGAGTCCCATCCGTCGCTACCCCGATCTGGTGGTGCACCGCGTACTCAAGCTGCAGTTGGCCTATGAGCAGCTCGGCGGCAAGGACGCCTTGGTCCGTACGCCGCGGCTGATCGGCAAGGGGCGCGAGTCGCTGCCGCGCATTCTGCCGCAGATCTGCCGCGCATGCAGCGATGCCGAGCGCGCGGCAGATGCCGCCAGCCATGCGACGCAAAAGATCAAGATTGCCCAGTACTATGAGGACCGTCTGGGCGAGCGTTATGCCGGAACCGTCTCGTGGGTTAGCAGCATGGGCCTCTTTGTGCGCTTGGACCTGACGCAGGTCGAAGGCTTGGTTTCGATCAAGAGCCTGGGCAACGAGTGGTTCGAGTTTGACGAGGATGCGCTTACGCTGACGGGCGCCGACACGGGGACTCGTTACGAGCTGGGGCAGCGCGTGATCATCGAGGTCTCGCGCGTCAATACCACGCGTGGGCACTTGGACTTTAAGCTTATCCACTAGCTAAATCCCGACTCGTGGCGGGAGAGCGGAGGGCGGTCTTTCGGGGCCGCCCTCCGCATTTGAATCGTGGCTACCTTGCCGTCTGCTCGGCTGCCCGCTTACCTGCTATTTGAGAGGTAAAACCTACCAAAATAAACCTGTCCCTTTTTGGCAGGTATACAAGAAAGCGGGGATGAGATGGCGACGGTGTACGGTTATGCGCGGGTGAGTTCGCGCGATCAGAACCTTAATCGGCAGCTGGATGCGCTGGGCGCCTATGGCGTGGGCTCGGCGAATATTTATGCCGACCATGCGAGCGGCAAGGACTTCGATCGACCGCGTTATCGCGAGCTGCTACACGTCCTGGGAGACGGGGACGTGCTGGTGGTGCTTTCTATCGACCGACTTGGCCGTAATTACTCCGAGATTCTTGAGGAATGGCGACGCATTACCAAGGAGCTCGGGGTTGCCATTGTGGTGTTGGACATGCCATTGCTTGACACGCGCGCTAGGGCCAGCGGCGCGCCGGATGTGACCAACACCCTGATTGCCGATATTGTGCTGCAACTGCTGAGCTACGTGGCGCAGGTGGAGCGCGAGAATATCCATCGGCGCCAGGCGGAGGGAATTGCAGCGGCGCGGGCGCGAGGGGTCCGTTTCGGTCGACCTCGCAAGCCGTGCCCTCCTCAGTTTGAGCTGGTGCGCGATAGCTATGAGGCAGGCGATATAACCCGCAGCCAGGCAGCAAAGTGCCTGGGCGTGTGCGTGGGGACGTTCGATCGCTGGATGCGCGAGGCAGGGTAGAGGTTTGCGTCGCTTTGTCGCTTCCTGTTGCGATTCAAATTTTGATACGGTGACGATGTCATTTGGGGCTACACTCGCTGATATTCAAAAAAAGGAGGTTGGCCCTTGTCGCGCGTAAAACAAATAATCGGATGGACCGCGATCGTTCTGTTCGTTGTAACGCTGGCGGGCATCTGGGTGCTGACGGAGCAAAATGCGGTGGAGACGTCGTTGCTGAGCGAGTCCACCGCGCGTGTGGTGGAGGGTCAGGCTACGGGCGTTCAGGCTGCCGACGCCACGGGTGAAGCCCAGACGGAGAACGAAATGACCGGGGGCACCGATTCGGCTGCCTCGAATGTCCGGTCTGGCCGACTTGCTTCCATTCGCATGTGGGCGGGCACAAACGTCCGTCGCGTTGCCCATACCGTAGAGTTTTTCTTCGTCGGATTGTTCGCCTCGGTGGTCGTGGTTTGCTTTTCCAGGCGTCCGTGGAGCGTATGCTCCCGTTGCGTGCCCGTATTGCTCTTTTGCGTTGCCTGCTCCGTTGGCGATCAGGTACATAAGATCTTTGTTCCCGGCAGGCATTTCGACGTTATCGATTTAGGATTCGATGCTGCGGGCTATGTCACCGCCATGCTGTTGGTATTGCTGGCGGCGGCGTTGGTGCGCCATGCGACTCGGCCGATCGGCGCCCATGCGAGGCGCTAGTCGGTAACAAACCCGTTTCTGATAATGCGACCTTGTTGAATTATTTTGTGTCGCGCGTATTTCCGAGCGGTCGGATTTGAGGGGCGAGCGGTAGAACGCTCGCCCTTTGTGCGCCACGATGCGGCACAATGTACCGCAAAAGCTGTTTATATCCGGTACGAATCGTTCGTTGGTCTTTAATTCTTCTCAACGGAGGTGTTTGAGATGGCAAATGGATTGCTTTTGCGGCTTCGCGAGCGTGAGCTCAGCGCGAGCCCGGCGGAACGCAATGTCATCGCATATGTAAGCGCTCATCCGCACGAGGTGGTCGGGCTGTCCGTCCGCGGTCTTGCCGATGTCACGTTCTCCTCGCCTTCGAGCATTTTGCGCTTTTGCAAGCGTTTGGGTTTTGCGGGCTACAAGGAGTTCCAGCGCGAACTGATTGCCGAGCTGGCGCTCTTAGGTGACAAGAAAGACGTAGCCCTCGAGGACATCTCCATGGATGACAGCGTCGAACGTATCGTGGGGAAGGTGATGAAAAGCAACGTGCGCACGATCGAGGCGACGGCGCGAACGCTCGATTACACCGTCTTGGAGCGATGCGCGGCCCGTCTTAAGCGGGCACGCGCGGTCAATCTGTTCGGTATTGGTGCCTCTCGTTTGGTCGCGCACGACCTGGCGCAAAAGCTCATGCGTGTCGACAAAGAGTGCCATCTGTACGACGACTGGCATGATCAGCTCTTATGTGCCAAGAACATGCATGAGGGCGATATGGCAATCGCCTTTAGCTACTCGGGCTTGACGCAAGAGGTGCTGGACTGCACCGCCGAGGCTCAACGTCACAACTGTCCCGTTGTGGCCGTTACCAAAGTAGATGGATCATCCAAGCTTGCCACCATGGCCGATGCCGTGCTCGGCGTCGCTGCGAGTGAGCCTTTGGTCCGCAGCGGTGCCATGGCTTCGCGTATGGCCCAGCTTATGGTTGTCGATGCCCTGTACGCTGCTTACGTTGCCAGTGACTACGAACGGGCGACGCATGTCATTAAGCAAAACTACATCGAGAAACAGGAAAGATGAGGTGAATGAAATGCTCGATTTAACAAAATTCACGACTGAACAGCGTAATCAAAGGTCAATGGACCTCGATACGATGACATCGCTGCAAATCGTCACGACGATGAACGATGAGGATCTTCGTGCCGTCCAGTCGGTCACGAAAGTGTTGCCCCAGGTTGCCACAGCAATCGACTGGGCTGCTGAGACACTCGGGCGCGGCGGACGCGTCTTTTACATGGGCGCAGGCACCAGCGGTCGTCTGGGCGTACTCGACGCTTCGGAGTGTCCGCCCACGTTTGGCGTGTCACCCAATCTGATTGTCGGGCTCATTGCCGGAGGCGAGACGGCGTTTATCAAGGCTGTCGAAGGTGCCGAAGACAGCGAGGAGCTTGGCGCGAGCGACCTGCGGGAGCGTGGACTCTCGGACAAGGATCTTGTCGTTGGCCTGGCGGCAAGCGGTCGTACTCCTTATGTGGTGGGCGGCCTTGCGTACGCCAAGGCAACTGGGTGCAAGACCATTGCAATTGCCTGCAACCAAGGTCGAAGATCGGGGAGAGCGCAGATCTTGCCATTGAGCCCGTGCCCGGTCCCGAGGTGCTGGCCGGCTCAACGAGGCTCAAGGCAGGAACGGTTCAAAAGCTCATTCTCAACATGATTTCGACCGGTGCCATGGTCAAGATCGGCAAGGTATACCAAAACCTGATGGTCGATGTGCAGCAGACGAACGAGAAGTTGGTGGTGCGCGGCCAGAACATCGTGATGGAGGCGACCGGCTGCACGCGCGAGCGCGCTGTTCAGGCGCTTGCAGATGCCGGCGGCCACGTAAAAACCGCTATTGTCTCGGTACTGCTGGGCTGCGATGCCGAGCAGGCTGCGGTAGCTCTTGAGCGGGCGCGAGGCCATGTCCGTGCTGCGGTGAGTGGCCATGAGAAGAGCAATGCCGATGCCCAATAGGTGCGCGGCGTGAGCTGATATGACATCCAGACGAGATACCCAATACAAGGAGGAGTTATGACGAACAAAGAGCTGGCTCAAAAGCTGCTGGACCTTTTGGGCGGTAAAGACAACGTGCTCGCAAACGCGGCGTGCATGACGCGCCTGCGCGTGACCGTCAAAGACACGGGCAACGTCGACACGGAGGGTATTAAGGCGCTCGACGGCGTGATGGGCCTGGTCGAGGACGACACGATGCAGATCGTGCTGGGTCCGGGCAAGGTGAATAAGGTGCTCGAGGAGTTCTCCAAGCTCACCGGCCTTGCGAAAGGCGTTGCTGACGAGAGCGTGGTTGACGCTGCGGCCACAAACAAGGCCGCGCAGAAGGCCAAGTACGAGTCTAAGCCGGTTCAGGCCTTCCTCAAGAAGATTTCCAATGTCTTCGTCGCCCTGCTTCCCGGCATCATTGCGGCTGGCCTCATCAACGGTATCTGCAACGTCATTAACGTCTCGACGGCAGGAGCGCTTGCAGGCGAGTGGTGGTACCAGGGCATTCGTTCCATGGGCTGGGCCCTGTTTGCCTATCTGCCTATCTTGGTGGGCTATAACGCGGCACGTGAGTTTGGTGGTTCCGCTGCGCTGGGCGGCATCGCCGGCATGATGTGCATCGCCAACAGTGCCATGCCCCTGCTTGCGCCTGGCGCGGCTGATCCTGCCACTGCCATTCTGCTGCCGCTCACCAATGCGCAGTACAACCCCGCAGCGGGCGGCATGATCGCGGCTCTCATCGCTGGCGCATTTTTTGCCTGGATGGAGCGTCAGATTCGCAAGGTTATGCCCAACGCACTCGACACGTTCTTGTCCCCGCTGCTGGTGCTCATCATCGGCGCCTTTGCTCTGATGCTCGTCATCCAGCCGGTAGGCGCATGGCTGACGACTGCCATCTTTAGCGTTTTGACCTTTATCTTCGAGAAGCTGGGCGTCCTGGGCGGCTATATCCTGTCGGCAGGCTTCTTGCCGCTGGTGTCCGTCGGCCTGCATCAGGCGCTCACGCCGATCCACGCTATGCTCAACGATCCCGACGGAGCTACCAAGGGCATCAATTACCTGCTTCCCATCCTTATGATGGCTGGCGGCGGCCAGGTCGGTGCCGGTTTGGCGCTGTACTTTAAGACCAAGAACGCCAAGCTCAAGAAGTACGTCGCAGAGTCCATTCCCGTTGGAATCCTGGGTGTGGGCGAGCCTCTGATGTATGCTGTTACGCTGCCGCTCGTTCGCCCGTTTGTGACGGCCTGCCTGGGTGCCGGATTTGGCGGCGCGCTCGCGGCGCTGCTTCACATCGGCACGGTTTCTCAGGGCGTTTCCGGTCTGTTTGGCCTGCTGATCGTCGTTCCTGGCCAGCAGTTCGGCTACGTTGCTGCTATGCTGCTTGCCTATGCCGCCGGCTTTGTCCTGACGTGGTTCTTTGGCGTCGACGAGCAGAAGATCAACGAGTTCTTTGGCGAGTAGTTTGATATCGCGAGCCGTGTTGCTCAGGGCTCGCGGCGCGCGGCAGATTTCTGGTTGTGCCGGCGGGGCTAACTGCTCCGCCGGCCTTTTTTAAAGGAGCGTTGAAGCGTGAAAACGGGTATTTCGATTTATCTTTCCAGCCCTCTGCAGGATATTGAGCGGACGATTGAGCGTGGTGCCGAGGCGGGTGCGCGCTATGCGTTTACCTCACTGCATATTCCCGAGGATGGGGGAGCGGCGTATGCAGATAAAGTCCGTCATGTGCTGTCGCTGCTTTCCGCCCGCGGCATTGCGCTCATTGCCGATGTGGGGCCGCGTACGTGCGATTTGCTCGGGCTTGAGCGTATCGAGGACCTGCGCGATCTGGGGTTGGAATACCTTCGTTTGGACTATGGCTTTAGCGCCCAGCGGGTCGCGGAGCTGTCCGGTGTATTTCGCATTGTGGTCAATGCATCGACGGTGAGTTCTGATGAAATCGCATCGTGGCGTGAGGCCGGTGCCGATGTGACTCGTTTTGCCGCCTGCCACAATTTTTACCCCAAGCCTTATACCGGTTTAGCTCTTGAAGATGTTGCTCGGACGAATCTTCGTCTTGCGGCGCTTGGATTCGAAATCATGGCTTTTGTGCCGGGTGATGCTAACGTTCGCGGGCCGGTATTCGAGGGACTGCCGACGGTCGAGGCGCAGCGCGGTCGCGCGTCAAAGGTTGCTCTCAATATGCTTGAGCTTGCACATGGCGCCGATTGCGACATTGTGTTGGTCGGCGACCCCGATCTATCCGATGCGGGCTGGGCGCAGTTTGCTCAAGTTTCCGCCGGATACGTGGACCTGCAATGCGAGCTTGAGCCCGGTTATGCCTATGTGCGCGGCAGATTCATCACGACCGGCCCGACTCGAGCGTCCTCATCTTTAGGTCTCAGGAGTCACGTACGACGCATAAGCCGGATTCCGTGCCGACGGATGCCGGAGCCGGCCTGCCGCGAAAGGCGGGGTCGATCGCTGTGAGCAATAGCGGATATGGGCGCTACGAAGGCGAGCTTGAGATTGCGCGGGTCGATCTTCCCGGTGACGAGCGCATGAACGTTGCGGGCCATATCACGCCCGAGGCAATGGAGCTGCTGCCGTTTATCAAGCGCGGATTCGGGGTACGGTTCGTTTAACGTGTGACCCGCGGGCTACAATTGGCCCATCATACGAAGGCGCCTCGTGTGGCGTGTGTCTGCGTTGGCCGATCTATATTCGGAGGATTCCCATGACCGTACTGTTTGTTGAATATCCCAAGTGCTCGACCTGTAAGAAGGCCAAGGCATGGCTGGACGAACATGGGGTTGAGTATATCGACCGCGATATCGTTTTGGACAATCCCACGGCTGATGAGCTTGCGACCTGGATTGCTCGTTCGGGGCTGCCGGTGCGGCGCTTCTTTAATTCGTCGGGCATGAAATATCGAGAGCTGGGCCTGAAGGCGCGTCTGGATGCGGGCATGACGGATCGGGAGTGCTACGAGCTGCTGGCGACCGACGGCATGCTGGTCAAGCGTCCGCTGCTGGTGGGCGACGACTTTGCGATTCCCGGCTTTAGGGAATCGGCTTGGGCCGAGGCGTTGCTGTAGCGGCTGCGGAAAGTGCGACCCGGAATTCGCTTCCAGAATGGGATGCGCTTTCCCAAAGTGGCCGGTTGCGGAAAGCACGTCCCATTCTGAGCTTCGATTGTGGGACACGGTTTCCTGAGCTTGAAATCTGGGACGCACTTTCCGCCGGCGGGCCTGCCTCAGTCAGTCCGCCAGCTGTGCCCATTCGTGCGGATCGTAGACCTTTACGTGTTTGTTGGGCTTGCCGCTCCAGTACTCCTCGTCCATAAAGGGCAGATATGCCTGAACGCCGGGGCAGATAAAGGGAATCCGCTGCTGTTGCAGTCGCTCGCGCTGGCGCTGCTCCAGGTGCGCCTCGGATATGACGGTTGGCATGCCGGACAACTCGACGAGGCTTGCCTGGATTCGCTTAAGGTCGGGGAGTCCCGCGTGCCATGACATCCGCATGATCAAAAAGGATGCACGGCGGTATTTTGCCTGCACCACAGTAATGGCGGGGCGCAGTGTGGGATGGATTTTGTCCCGTTCGGGCCAAAGGTCGGCAGTGATCTCAAGGCCCAGGGTCTCCCATAGGTAATCAAGCTCTTCGTCCATGGCGCCTCGATATCTACGCGATCATTGATACTTCGATTGTGTTGCCTGGTGCTATCGTTTTCGCGGTAGAATCTGCCAACGGTTGACGGCTACCGCTCGCGGCGTTTTGCCCTTCGTGTACAGCGGTCGGCTTCACAGGTCCTTCACGGGTTGGACTAAATTAGGCCAATTTGACTGAATTTCAAAAAAGTCAAAATTGGGGCTTGCGTCACGGCGAGACTTCCCGTATATTTCTTTCTTGCGCAAAGGCACAGCCGAGCGCAGCGATGCAGTCATTGGGATGTCGTCTAATGGCAGGACAGCGGATTCTGGTTCCGTCAATGGGGGTTCGACTCCCTCCATCCCAGCCATTGCATTTGCTACATATGGCCCGTTCGTCTAGCGGTTTAGGACGCCGCCCTCTCAAGGCGGAGATCACCAGTTCGAATCTGGTACGGGCTACCAAAATTGAACGCCCGGGCCTCGTAAGAGACCCGGGTTTTGTGTATTGACCGATGTTTAAGGCGCGCGTTGAGTCTGCCGCCCGGACCGAGGAGTTGTCATGGACCTGCCCATCAGCTTGCAAGACATCACGTATGCCGAGAACTATCTGGCGCAGGGCGACCTGGCTACGGCGACGCCGCTGCTGGAGCGCCTGGTGGAGCTCGCCGAGGAGTATATCGACGCCGAGTGCAAGACGGAGGAGAAGCGCCAATACTTTAGCTTCGATAGCAAGTTTGAGCGCTTGGCCTATCGCCGCGTGGAGAAGGATCCGCGCGAGCTCGTGCAGGTCGAGGTGCCGTTTGACCGCCTGTACTCTGACATGGCGTTTGCCTACATTCGCCAGCAGGATTATGTAAGCGCTCGTAATGCCCTGATGCAGGCTGTGCGTTGGGATCCCATGAACTGCAACTATCGCTTGGATTTGGCCGAGCTGTTCCGTGCACTCGAGGACAAGCAGGAATGGGCATCGCTCTCGTTCTCGGTGCTGGAGCGTGCAAGCGATGGCAAGTGCGCCGCCCGCGCTTACGCCAATCTAGGTCAGTACTTCTTGGAGCCCGAGACCGAGAACGTTTCGGCTGCCGTGGGCTGCGCGCGTCTGGCGCTGCGCCTGGCGCCCAACGATGCGCATACGACGCGCCTGCTCAACAAGATCCATACCACCTATCCGGATGCCGCCGAGGAGAGCGACGAGCACGTGATGGGCGAGCTGGCGTTGCAGGGCGTTCCGACCTCACCTTCGGCCGAGATTGCCATCTGCCTGATTATGTGCGCGACCGATGCTGCAAGCGACGGCGACAAGCAGGAGGCGACGCGCCTGACGGTGCGTGCTCGCGACTTGGTGGGCGAGGAGGCCTGCGCGGCGATTATCAAACTGGTGCGCGAGAGCGACGCCGAGCTCAACGCCGAGCGCAAGGCAAAGCGCGAGGCTGCGGCTCAAACGCCGATGGAGCCAAGGAGGCCGGCGATGCCCAGTAAGCGCGAGCGCAAGCTCATTTCCAAGAATCGCTCGGCGCATCACGAGTACTTTATCGATGAGACGTTTGAGTGTGGCATTGAACTGAGCGGCACCGAGGTCAAGTCGATTCGCGAGCGCGCCTGCCAGATCACCGATACCTTCGCGCTGATCCGCGGCGGGGAGTGCTGGCTCGTCGGCCTGCATATCCACCCTTATAGCCATGGTGGCGTGTGGAATCGCGATCCCGACCGTCGGCGTCGTCTGCTGCTGCACCGCAAGGAGATCGACTTTCTTGACGGCAAACTTCGCAACCGTGGTTATGCGCTGGTTCCGTTGGAGCTCTACTTTAATACCGACGGCCGCGTAAAGCTGCTGCTGGGTCTGGGTCGCGGCAAGAAGCTCTACGACAAGCGCGAGGACATGGCCAAGCGTGATGTCCAACGCGAGATCGACCGCGCCCTCAAAGAGCGCAATCGCTAGGTTTCTAGCAGGTGGATTGGTGGGACACGTCTCATCTTTCTTACTGTTCTGACACATATGTCTCAAAGGCGGCGTCCGTTATGGGCGTCGCCTTTTTTTTGTGGGTACATACATCCATGAGGTTCAATCCTGGGTTAGGGGAGTGATCGTTATGGACAAAACTGCGTTCTTTACGATGCCGAGTGGCCTGTACGTGGCGAGTGCCGCGACGGACGGGCTGCGTGCCGGCTGCGTTATCAACACAGCGGTGCAGGTGACATCCGAGCCGCCGCGCATCTCGATTGCCGTGAACAAGGAAAATGTCACGTCCGGCGTAATCGCATCGGCTAAGGCCTTTGCGCTGGCCGTGATCGATCAGACGGCCGACATGCTCTATATCGGCAACTTTGGCTTCCGCACCAGCAGTGGCTACGACAAGTTTGCCAAGTACGAGACCCACGAGACCGCGCTAGGCATGCCCTATGTGCCCGAGCACGCGGCGGCGCTGTTTAGCTGCCGTCTGATTGATACCGTGGATGTGGACACGCACCTGCTCTTTATCGGCGAGGTGGAGGACGCCGAGCGCTTGAGCGGCGAGGCCCCGCTGACCTATGACTACTATCACAAGGTCTTGAAGGGCAAGACGCCGCCCAAGGCTTCGTCGTATCAAGGCTAGAAATGTTCTAAAAATACTTGCATTATATTATTGAGAATCTATACTAATAAACGAAGTACATCACCAGTCGCGTTCGAGAGGAGAACATCATGGCTGAGGAGAAGAAGACGTATAAGTTTGTGTGCACCGTTTGCGGTTACGAGGTTGAGGTCGACACGCCCGAGCTGCCCGAGGATTACGTATGTCCGGTCTGCGGCGTCGGCCCCGATGAGTTTGAGCTCGTCGAGGAGTAACTCGTAGACACACGGCGATTAGCTATACAGAGCTCTGTCCAAGGGCCCGGTCGAATTCTCGGCCGGGGCCCTTTTGATTAATCTGACGGTTTAAAACGGCCTTACGTGTACAGATTGAGACGTTATATCTGGACAGTCACACCATCCCAATCACATCCCCGTTAGCAGCACGATGTCGAGAACCGTTACGATGGCACCGATCCCTACGAGCAGCGCGTTGAGCGGGCGCGAGTTGGCGTATTTGCCCATAACGCGGCGTGAGCTGGTGAGCCGTATAAGCACGAAAACCGTGATCGGCAGCTGAAGCGACAGCAGTGCCTGGCTCCAGATGAGACCTTCAAAAGGATTTGGGACGACCAGACATGCCGCCACTGCGCCGGCGAAACAGGCCGCCACCCCGATCGAGGAATGTCGGTCGTGGACGTCGTATTCCTCGTCGAACATGCCCGCGGTGATTGTGCCTGCCGCCATGCCTGCCGTCACACTACTCGAGAGGCCCGCAAACAGCAGCGCCACCGCAAAGATTGTCGAGCTTGCTGGGCCCAGAATGGGGGAGAGCGTGTCCGCTGCGACGGCGAGGTCGTCTACGACAATGCCGTGCGCAAAGAAGGTCGTTGCGGCCAGGATGACCATGGCCGAGTTGATTGCCCAGCCCACGCCCATCGAAAAGAGCGTGTCGAAGAGCTCATAGCGCAGACGCTCTTCGATAACCTGCTCGCCTTGGCCTTCGAAGTGCATGGATTGGATGACCTCGGAGTGTAAAAAGAGGTTGTGGGGCATAACGACCGCACCCAGGACACTTACGATAATCGCGGCCGAGCCAGTGGGCATACTGGGCGTGATCCAGCTTGCGGCGGCTTGCGGCCAGTCGACCTTGACTAGTGCAAGCTCGGCCAAAAACGAGAGTCCTACCACGCCTACGAAGGCGATGATCCAGCGTTCGGCACGCTTGTAGGAGTTCGTCATGAGCATCGCCATCGATACTGCCACCACGATGACGCAGCCCGCACGCACGGGCAGCCCAAAGAGCATTTGAAGGGCAATCGCGCCACCCAGGACTTCGGCCATGGCGGTGGCGATGGTCGCGAGATAGGCGCTGGCGAGCACCGTGCGTCCAACGAAGCGGGGGAGGTAACGTGTCGTGGCCTCGGCAAGACAGGCGCCCGTGGCGATACCCAGGTGCGCCGCATTGTGCTGCAGCACAATGAGCATAATCGTGGACAGTGTGACGATCCACAGCAGCGCGTATCCAAACTGCGAGCCCGCGGCCATATTGGAGGCCCAGTTGCCCGGGTCGATAAAGCCGACGGTCACGAGCAGCCCGGGGCCGATATGCCGCGCAATGTCTAGGCCTCCGTGACCACCGGTGCGCCGGGAGCCAAAGTGTTGTTTGAGATGGTTGAGCATGGTGAGCTCCTGCGTGCCGTTTGTTTGACGCCGCAAAGGATACCCGTTTTAGGCTCAAAAGTTAACCAAGACTAACAAAATTATTGTATTTGAATAGGATGGTGAAAGGGAGTTGCCGAAATGTCTTGATCTGTAACAACTAGGGATGGAAATTGGGTCTAGGTGTTACAGATCAAGACAAGAAGAAATGGTCCTATGGAAAATCTCGATCTGTAACAGTTAGCTGCAAAAACTGGCCCTTCGTGTTACAGATTGAAACATTCGGAACCGTCTCTCGAAAACATCTCAATCTGTAACAGTTAGTCGTCGAAATTGGGTCTTCCTGTTACAGATTGAGATGTTTGAAGCGGTGAGTTTACAGGTCGAACTTGGGGCCCTGTCGTTGTCCTTGAGGTCGGCGGTGTCCACTCGTAGGGCGTGCGTTACGCGATTGTTTCGAAACGGGCGGGAAACACAACGGGCCGGTGATGCTTCTAGTATGCCTATTCAACTGACTGTCTAACACCAAGGGGAGGATCGCGATGCAGGCAGATTCCGCTCAGCAGCAGGGCCTTTATCGCCCCGAATTCGACCACGATGCATGTGGCATCGGCGCGCTTGCCGATATCAACGGCGAGCGCCATCACCAGATTCTGGACGACGCACTGTCCATTCTGGTCAACTTGGAGCACCGCGGCGGCACCGGACTCGAGAAGAACACCGGCGACGGCGCCGGAATCCTGTTCCAGGTTCCGCATCACTTTTTCCGTAAAGAGGCCCAAAAGTGCGGCCAGATTCTGCCGGCAGAGGGCGACTATGGTGTGGCCATGCTGTTCTTCCCGCAGGACGACAAGGGCGTAGAGGATGCCCGTCGCGTGTTTGAGGAGGGCTGCGCCGAGGCCGGCGTGCCGCTGCTCTTTTGGCGCGAGGTGCCGGTCGACCCGCACGACCTGGGCGAGACGGCTCGCGCTTGCATGCCTACTATCCTGCAGGCCTTCCTGGGACGTCCGGACGACACGCCCGCCGGCGATGCCTTTGAGCGTCGCCTGTACGTGTGCCGCCGCACCATCGAAAAGAAGGCCGACGCTGAGTTCGCCCTGCGCGACAAGATCTTCTATGTGTGCTCCATGAGCTCGCGCACCATCGTGTACAAGGGCATGCTGGTCGCCACACAGATGCGCCGCTTCTTCATCGACCTCAACGACGCCGCCGTCAAAACGGCCGTGGCGCTCGTCCATTCGCGCTACTCCACCAATACCACGCCCAGCTGGGAGCGCGCGCACCCTAACCGCTTTATCATCCACAACGGTGAGATCAACACCCTCAAGGGTAACGTCAACTGGATTCGCGCCCGCGAACCCAACCTGTACAGCCCTGTGCTGCAGCACGATCTTGAGCGCGTGATGCCCATCATCAACCGCGAGGGTTCCGACTCCGCGATTCTGGATAACGTGCTCGAATTTTTGGTCATGAACGGTCGCCCGCTCACGCGTGCCGCGTCCATGTTGCTGCCCGAGCCGTGGGACCACAACGACAGCCTGAGTGAGGAGCGCCGCGCCTACGACGCTTACCAGTCCATGCTCATGGAGCCGTGGGATGGCCCGGCGGCCATCGCCTTTACCGACGGTCGCACGCTGGGTGCCGCCCTCGACCGTAACGGCCTGCGCCCCGCCCGCTACTATGTGACGCGCGACGGTCGCTTTATGCTGGCAAGCGAGGTGGGCACCATCGAGGTGAGCCCCGAGAACATCCTGACGAGCGGCTGTCTGGGACCGGGCCAGATGCTCGAGGTCGACTTTGCCCGCGGGCGCGTCATCTACAACGATGAGCTGCGTGCCCGTTACGCCAAGGAAAAGCCCTACCGTGATTGGATTGCCGAGGAGACGCTAACCGTTGACGCGCTCGATGAGCCCGTTGCGGCAACGCCCGCCGAGGACGCCGAGGTGCCCGCCGCCGTGCGTATGGCCAAGCTCGGCTACCACTGGGATGACGTCGACGAGGTCGTGCGTCCCATGGCCCAGCAGGGCAAGGCACCGCTCGCTTCGATGGGCATCGATGCGCCGCTGGCCTGCCTGTCCAAGAAGACGCGCTCGTTCTTTGACTACTTCTATCAGCTGTTCGCCCAGGTTACGAACCCGCCGATCGACGCCCTGCGCGAGCATATGGTCACCTCGACCACGCTCTACCTGGCAACCACGGCAACCTGCTCGAGGATTCCCGCACGGCCTGTCAGCTGGTGCGCCTGGAGCGTCCGCTGCTGAGCGAGGAGGAGTTCGACCGCATTTGCGCCATCGACCGCGTGGGCTTTAAGACCCGCCGTTTCCGTGCCGTCTACCGCCGCGATGCCGGCGAGGGCGCGCTGCAGGCTGCGCTCAAGCAGCTTGCAGAGGACGTTGAGGCTGCGGTCCGCGACGGCGTCAACATTGTGGTGTTGAGCGATCGTGCCGCTGCGGGCGAGGTGCCCGTGCCGTCGCTGCTCGCCGTGGGATGCGTGCACAACCACCTGATCCGCGCCGGCGTGCGTACCTTTGCCGACATCGTGGTGGAGTGCGGCGATGCCGTGTCTCCGCACGACTTTGCGGCACTGGTGGGCTACTCCGCGAGCGGCATCTATCCGTACAACGCACATGCGTGCATCCGCGATCTGGCGGCGCACGGCGATCTGGACGTGACAGCCGAGCAGGGCATCGCCAACTACAACAAGGCTGCGACCGCCGGCATCGTTTCCATCATGTCCAAGATGGGCATCTCCACGGTGCAGAGCTACCACTCTGCGCAGATCTTCGAGGCCGTGGGCTTTACGCCGGAGTTTGTCAACGCGTACTTCGCTGGCACGGTGAGCCGTGTGGGCGGTATGGGTGTCGAGGACGTCGAGCGCGAGCAAAACGAGCGCTACGACGCCGCGCTCGCTATCCTTAAGAGCCCGGCTCCCGATCAGCTGCCCACGTTGGGTCTGACCAAGTGGCACCCGCTCGGCGGCGAGGATCACCTCATCGATCCGCAGACTGTCTACTTGCTGCAGACCGCCTGCCGTGAGGACAGCTACGACACCTTTAAGGAGTACAGCGTCCGCCTGCACCGCACCGGCCGTGCCGTTCGCCTGCGCGACTTGCTCGACTTTAATGCCAACGGTCGAACGCCGATGGCACTCGACGAGGTCGAGCCTGCGCTCAACATCGTCCGCCGCTTTAACACCGGCGCCATGTCGTATGGCTCCATTAGCAAAGAGGCACACGAGTGCATGGCCATCGCCATGAACCGCCTACACGGCCGTTCCAACTCGGGCGAGGGCGGTGAGGATCCGCGTCGCGAGACCCCGCTGGCCAACGGCGACTCCAAGAACTCCGCGATCAAGCAGGTGGCAAGCGCGCGCTTTGGCGTGACGAGCCGTTACCTGTGCAGCGCCTTCGAGATTCAGATCAAGATGGCCCAGGGCGCCAAGCCTGGCGAGGGCGGTCACCTGCCCGGCAAGAAGGTCTACCCTTGGATTGCCGAGGTCCGTCAGTCCACACCCGGTATCGGCCTGATCTCGCCTCCGCCGCACCACGACATCTACTCCATCGAGGACTTGGCGGAGCTGATTTTCGATCTTAAGAACGCCAACCCCGGCGCTCGCGTGTCGGTCAAGCTGGTCAGCGAGGCCGGCGTCGGCACCATCGCCACTGGTGTTGCCAAGGGCGCTGCCGACAAGATTTTGATCAGCGGCCACAACGGCGGCTCCGGTGCCGCGGCGCGCGATTCGATCTGGCACGCCGGTCTGCCGCTGGAGCTCGGTCTTGCCGAGGCCCAGCAGACGCTGCTGCAAAACGGCCTGCGCTCGCGCGTGGTGCTCGAGGCCGACGGCAAGCTCATGGACGGCACCGATGTCGCCGTCGCCTGCCTGCTGGGTGCCGAGGAGTTTGGCTTTGCGACCATGCCGCTCATCTCGATGGGCTGCCTCATGCAGCGTGACTGCCAGCAGGATACCTGCCCGGCCGGCATCGCCACGCAAAACTGCCGCCTGCGTCGCGGCTTCCGCGGCAAGCCCGAGCACGTTGAGCACTTTATGCTCTTTGTTGCCGAGCAGCTGCGCGAGGTCATGGCGAGCCTGGGCTTCCGCACCGTCGACGAGATGGTCGGCCATCCCGAGTGCCTGCGCCAGATCGAGGTCCCGGCAACCGCAAGGCTAACCTGCTGGATCTGTCGCCCGTGCTGGCGAGCGCGACTTGCGAGTTCGGTGCCCACATCCCGGGTGCCGACGGCCGTCACTTCCTGCCCCAGATGGCTGCGGACAGCGAGCTCGACAAGACGCTCGACTCCACGTTGTTTGTGCCCTATACGGCCGATGCCCGTGCGCACTTGCGTCCGATTCGCTTCCGCGCCGACATCGCCAACGTCAACCGCTGCGTGGGCACCATTTTGGGCAACGCGGTGACCAAGGCGCATCCCGAGGGCCTGCCCGCCGGCTCCATCACCATCGATTGCGATGGTTCGGCCGGTCAGAGCTTTGGCGCCTTCCTGCCGTGCGGCATCACGCTCAACGTGTGCGGCGACGCCAACGACTACTTTGGCAAGGGCCTTTCGGGCGGCGAGGTGTCGGTGCGCCCCAACCCGCATGCGACCTACAAGTTCGACGAAAACATCATCGTGGGCAACGTTGCGTTCTTTGGCGCCACGAGCGGCCGCGGCTTCATCAACGGCCTGGCCGGCCAGCGCTTTGGCGTACGCAACTCCGGTGCCACCGTGGTGGTCGAGGGCTGCGGCAACCATGGCTGCGAGTACATGACGGGCGGTCTGGCGCTCATCTTGGGCGAGGTCGGGCAGAATTTTGCCGCCGGCATGACAGGTGGCGTGGCCTATGTCTTTGACCAGTACGGCACGCTCGATGCCCGTGTGAACCACGAGAGCGTTGAGCTCAAGGCCCCGACGGCCGGCGAGCTGGCACAGATTCGTGCGCTCATCCAGGAGCACGTGGACGCGACGCAGAGCCCGCGCGGCATTAAGCTGCTCTACAGCTTTGAGACGATGAGCAAGCACTTTGTGAAGGTCATTCCGACCGAGTACGAGCGCGTGCTGGCGATTGTCGCGGCGGGCGAGGCTGCCGGCAAGACGCATGCGCAGGCAGAGGAGCTGGCGTTTGACATCGTGACCGGTCGCGCGAGTGCCGCGGATGTCGCTCGCTTCGATGTCGCAGGCGGTGCTGCGAGCGCTGCGTCCGTGGCTGCCAGCTCTGTTGCTTCGACCAAGAAGGAGGCGTAAGTGCCATGGGTAAGCCCGGTGCTTTTCTTGATATCGATCGCGTGGCCCACGAGCTTCGCCCCGTGGAGGAGCGCAGCCATGATTTTGATCCGCTGTACGTGGAGCTCGACGACGATGCACGTCGTGCCCAGGCGAGCCGCTGCATGATGTGCGGCGTGGCGTTTTGCCAGATGGGCGCGAGCTTTGGCAAGGCACGCCCGAGCGGCTGCCCGCTGCACAACCTGATTCCCGAGTGGAATGAGCTGGTGTACCGCGGCCGCTGGGACGAGGCTGCCGAGCGCCTGTCGCTCACCTCGCCCATGCCCGAGTTCACGAGCCGCGTGTGCCCGGCGCTTTGCGAGGCCGCGTGCAACCTGGGTTCGGTCGATGGCCAGCCCACGACGATCCATGACAACGAGCGCGCGATCAGCGACCATGAGTGGGCAAACGGCGGCCCACGTCGCTTTGAGCCGGCAGGGGAGGACGCGCCCTCGGTCGCCGTGGTTGGTTCCGGCCCGGCTGGCCTGGTGGCAGCATGGGAGCTTGCGCGTCGCGGTGACCGCGTGACGGTGTTTGAGCGTGACGACCGCCCGGGCGGTCTGCTCATGTACGGCATTCCCAACATGAAGCTCGAGAAGCCTGTGGTCGAGCGTCGCGTGGCACTTATGCGCGAGCTGGGTATTGTGTTTGAGCTGGGTGCCGACGTGACGGACCCTGCGGTGGCAGCCAAGCTCGATGGCTTTGACGCTGTCGTGGTGGCTGCTGGTGCCCGTGCCCCGCGCGGCTTTCGGCTGCGAACATCGATGCGCCCGGCGTGGTGTATGCCGTGGACTACCTGACGGCTTCGACCGTCTCGGTGCTCGACGGCGGCGAGCCCGCGGTGAACGCGCACGGCCTGGACGTCGTGGTTATTGGCGGTGGCGATACGGGCAACGACTGCGTGGGTACGCGGTGCGCCAGGGTGCGCGCAGCGTGCGCCAGTTTGAGTTCTTGCCGGCTGCGCCCGATAAGCGCGCGGCGAGCAACCCCTGGCCGCAGTGGCCCAACGTGAAGAAGACCGACTACGGCCAGCAGGAGGCTATCGCTGCTATGGGCGGCGAGATGCGCGCTTGGGGCGTGGATACGCTCGAGGTGCTGCTGGACAAGAAGGGCGCGGCCGCGGGCCTGCGCGTGGTCGATCTGGATTGGTCGGCGGGAAAGCCCGAGCGCATCGCGGGCTCCGAGCACGAGGTGCCGGCGCAGCTGGTGCTCATCGCCTGCGGCTTTACGGGCCCGGAGCACGGTGTGTTCGACGCCGTTGGCGTGCCCGTTGCCACCGCTGGTCGTCCGCTGCCGGTGATGGCTGCCGAGGGCTCGCACCTCGCGGCTCGCACGGAGGATGTCGCCGCGGATGCCGCGCCGGTATATGTGGCGGGTGATGCCCGCAACGGCAGCTCGCTCGTGGTGAACGCCATGGCCGACGCCCTGGCCTGCGCCGCCGAAGTCGCCGACGCGCTGGAGCTGTAAAGTAGTCATTTAAGAACGTCCCCAATGACTAGTCATTTTTTGTCTAGTCGTTGGGGACACTCTTTGCGAGCGATTTGCTCGTTTGTCGACGTGTGGGTGCTCATTTGCCGACTTCTTGGGTTGTGGCCACCTGTTGTTTCTGTGGTGGCTGCGGGCATCTGGCTCAAAAGGGCGGGTGTGCCGTCTATGTTTACCTGCGGTTTTGTTGCGGTGTGCATTTTCGGTCAAGCTTTTCGTCAAGTGTTTGGTCAGCATCTGGTTTGCAGCCGGAGGCCTATTTTGCCCGTGCTGACAGTGGCTGCCCACCCTCCTCGTAAGCTCAAATTGAGGTCCATCAGTTTGAGGAGGATGCCATGACTGACCACGCTTTAGACCGAGCGCAGCTGTCCGAAGCCGTCGGCAACGATATTGCCGACATGACCCATTTTTGGATGCTGCGGAAGTTCCAGTTTTTGGAGCCGGCGCGCGAGCAGTTCGAGATCATTGTCGACCCGTGGCTCAGCTATTGCACCGAGCCTTCGCAAAACGAAATCATGGCCTACAACATGGCATTTACCGATTGGCTGCTCTTCGAGCGCCCCTATCGCCATGGCAAGACGCTGCTCGAGCTGTATGTTGAAGAGCCGCCGACATCGCTTTCGCCTGCCTCGCTCAAGCGGCTCGAGCAGGTACGCGACACGCAGTATTTCTCGCGCTTTGGCATTTTGGACAAGGATCCTGCGACTGGTATGGTCGCGCTGAAGGACACGCGCGCCGACCGTCGCTTTGATGTCTACGACCCGCATATCGTGCAAAAGGAGCATTGGAGCGACGGAGCGATTGCGGTGCGCCTCGCCTGCGTCGACGATGTCTGGCTGACGGCGGGACAACTCTATCTGTATGACATCGCACGCCTGAGTGACACGGCGGTCGATGGGCCTGGTGCGGTGCATCCGGAGGACCTGCAGGATGGCTTTGACACCTCGTGCATCAGCTTCTTTTTGCGCCTGGTCCGCGACATCATGGGCGCCCAGGGGCGGTACGTAAAGTCGCTCAACATCTACGAGCAGGAGTGGGAGTAGGGGATGGACCTGGCGTTGTCCTGCCTTGCCTTCTGTCTTTATGTCTCGATCTGTAACGTTTAGGGGCCTGGAGAACGTCTACCCGTTACAGATCAAGACGTTTTTCAGCGGAGGCAACGTTGGCGATGGTCCATTTGTCTGACGTGGTGGTGATGAAAGTGTCTAATACCGTTCTTAAACACAAGCATGCAACACGAACACCTTGGCGCGGAATAGGATGCTCGCGCGGCTCACGGAGACGACCGAGCAAGGTGCGCTGCTCGCAACGCATGACAACACCGAGCTCATGTGGCTGCGACGCCATGTCGGAACCGATGATATCGCGGAGCCCGAGTCGTATCTGTTCTGTTTTCAACATGATTGGGATACGTTGACACCGGCGGAGCGAGCACTGCGTACCATCAAAGGGCTTGCGGAGTTTCATCCCGATTGGGCGTTTTGGGGCTATGACGCGGTGCTTTTGTGGGGTTTGGAGGTGCCGAATGATCTGCTTGGGCCACGATATCTTGTTAAGACAGGTTGCTCGGTGCCGCTGAGTGCAGGATGCCGGCTGTTGCGCCCGCAGGCGGCGGGTGCACTTGAACAAGTCGACGGCGTGCAGGTGACGTCGTTTTGGCGCACGGTGAGGATTGCTTGCTACGTGTGCCGTTCTCCTACGGGTTGGCGATTGCCGATTCTGCACTGCGGGCGAAAGGTGTATCACGTGGGGATTTGTGCGAGCGCCTCCGCGCCGATTGCGAGGGCAGGCGCGGGTATCGCAGAGCGCAGGTGATCGCGTCATATGCGGACGGGCTGTCCGAAAACGGCGGCGAGTCACGGTTCCGAGCGTTCTTTATTGCATACGGTTTTCCGGTTCCGGAGTTGCAGGTGGAGTTTCGCGATCCGCTCGATTCGAGCCAGGTGTTTCGGGTTGATTATTTCTGGAGGCTCGAGGACGGGACATGTGTTATCGGCGAGCTCGACGGGAAGGGAAAGTATACGCTGCAGGATGGTGGGGATCGGGAGTCGGTCGACCCATTCGTGGCAGAACGTCAGCGAGAGTCCCATCTGACGATGCTCGGACATAAAGTACTGAGGTTTACGTTTAACGAACTCAAGAACCCGGGGAAACTGGCTGAAAAGATGAGACTGGCGGGCATTCCGCAGCGGGTCAATCTGGCGGAGGAATGGAGACGGCAGTGGTATGGGCACTAAGGGGTGCAACTGACGCGGAGGTGGTTGTTCCTGCCGAGTTTGTCTCAATCTGTAACAACAAGGGACCGTTTGGCCTCGTAACTGTTACAGATTGAGACGGAAGGTTGGCTACCGCTAAAAGATCTCAATCTGTAACATCTAGAGGCCGAAAACCTGTCTACTTGTTACAGATTTAGATGTTTGACGACAGGGCTGGAGAATATCTTAATCTGTAACATCTAACGGCCAAAAACCGCTCTAACTGTTACAGATCGAGACAAAGGTTGGACGCACGACTGATAATCTCGATCTGTAACATCTGGCTGCTAAAACCCGGTCTACCTGTTACAGATCAAGACATTTCCCGGATGTCGCTGGGGTGGGACTGCAACGCATTCCGTTCTCCGCATCTCCTTCTTGCTCCGTTAACCGATATGTCCCCAACAATTCCGCCGCGCTAGGTAATAATGGACAAATGTTCAAGTTTTCTGAGGGGGAGGAGCTCGATATGGCGACTGCCGATCGTCCCACGTTGTTTATCAATGCGACCGTTTTGGATGGCTCGGAGCATATGGAGCCGCAGCCCGATATGGCCGTGGCCGTTGAGCGCGGTGTCATCACATGGATGGGGCCGAGTGCTGTCGCGCAGGCGCCGGCGGGTGCCGAGGTCATCGACCTGGGCGGTGCGTATCTCATGCCGGGCCTCATCAATATGCACGTGCATCTGTGTGGTTCGGGCAAACCGGTCTCGGCGGGCGATGCGGGCGCGCTCATGAAGAAACTCGACAATCCCGTGGGCCGCGCCATCGTCCGCCACATCCTCAAAGGCAGCGCCCAGCAGCAGTTGGCAAGCGGCGTGACCACGGTGCGCGGTGCGGGTGACCCGCTGTTTGCCGATATCGCCGTGCGCAACGCTATCGATGCCGGCAAGTATCAGGGTCCGCGTCTGGTGGCGCCGGGAACGGGTGTCACGGTGCCGGGCGGTCACGGTGCGGGGCTGTTCGCGCAGGTCGCCGATACCCCCGATGAGGCGGCCGAACAAGTGCGTGACTTGTATGCGCGCGGTGCTGATGTCATTAAGCTGTTCGTGACGGGCGGTGTGTTCGATGCGACCGAGGTGGGCGAGCCGGGCGTGCTGCGCATGCCGGTCGAGGTTGCCGCGGCGGCGTGCAAGGCGGCGCACGAGGTGGGCCTGCCGGTTATGGCCCATGTCGAGAGCACCGAAGGCGTGAAGGCCGCGCTTGAGGCCGGCGTCGACACGATTGAGCACGGTGCCCCGATGACTCCCGAAATCTTGGATCTGTACCGCGGTGCCGCTGGGACGCAGCTTGAGGGGCGTGCACCGAGCGTTACCTGCACAATCAGCCCGGCGCTGCCGTTTGTGCTGCTCGACCCGGAGAAGACCCATTCGACCGATACGCAAAAGAAGAACGGCGATATCGTGTGCTCGGGTATTATCGAGAGCGCTCGCGCCGCACTGGAAGCTGGCGTTAAGGTGGGCCTGGGCACGGACTCAAGCTGTCCGTTCGTGACGCAGTACGACATGTGGCGCGAGGTAGCCTATTTTGCCAAGTACGTGGGCGTGAGCAACGCCTTTGCGCTGCATACGGCCACGCAGGTCAATGCCGAGCTGCTGGGGCTGGGCGGCGAGACCGGTACGATCGAGTGCGGCAAGGCCGCCGATATCCTGGTGACGCGCAAGAATCCGCTCGATGACCTGCGCGCTCTGCGTGAGCCGATGCATGTGATGTGCCGCGGCGATCTGGTGCGCAAGCTGAAGGTGAAGCGCATCCCCGAGGTGGACGCCGAGCTCGACGCGATTATGGCCATGCCTGCCGAGGCGTTGGCCGAGGAGCTTGCCCGCGACGGTGTGGCGTAGACGAGTCAAAGGGACAGCTCCGTTGCCGCATACAAAAAGCCGAGGTCTCAACACGAGGCCTCGCTTTTTTATCGAACAAATACTTAAGATTTGGGACAAACAAACCTGATTAATTTGTCCCGCGTGCGGGCGCTAGGAGCGGGTTTCCATCTTGGCATGGCACTTGGGGCAGGTGACGCGGATCTTGCCTTTGCCCTTGGGAACGGAGAGCATCTGGCCGCAGTTGGGGCACTTGAGGTATGCCGTGGTTTTGCGACCCTTCCACATCTTCTTGGCCGTGCGCTTGGCACGTTCAAAGTCTTCCTTGCTAGTACCGGCTGCGCGCGAGGCGTTGGCCGCTGCAGCTCCGCCGCCCAAGCTAGCTACAAACTTGCCCAAACCGGGTACGTTTGCAGTCGCGGCGACAAAGGCCTCGTTCTCCTTGTGACGTGCGTCGATTTTTTTGGACAGGCCGCGCAGCACGCCAATCACGATTACGGCGATGGCAATCCAACTGAGCCACTGGATGCGGGCTATCGATCCGATCATCGCGATGACGATGCCGGCAAAACCCATCACGATGGTGAGTTCATCGGCACCATTGCGACCCTTCATAAAGTCATTCATGCAAATTGCCTTTCGTTCGATATGCTGCACGCCTTTATACCCGATTTAGAGCAAGGGGGACAGGTTAATCTGCACCAATGTGGTGCAAACGTACCTGTCCCCAATGCCCCAATTACTTGGAGAGTTTGTCGACGACGCGTTCGATCTCGGCGAGCTTGGCGGCTTTGAGCTCTTCGTCGCCCGATTCGATTGCCGAAGTCACGCAGCCCTCGATATGCGCCTTGAGCACATCGGCGTTGATGCGCGCAATGAGCGCCTGCGTTGCCATGAGCTGCGTGGAGATATCGACGCAATAGCGGTCCTCATCGACCATCCGCAGGATGCCGTCGATCTGACCGCGTGCCGTCTTGAGCATGCGGGTCACCGATTTATGGTCTGCCATCATAGCGGGTCCTCGTTTCTGGTCGATCTTCCGGATGCCCCCGTCAGCTGCGGTGAAATACGGACCGTTTAAAGGCCTAGGGCGGCACAACAGTCCGTATTTCACCGCAACTTCTGAGGATTGAGTAGGCGGCGTCTGCTACGCGGCGGTCACGGACAGGGCGTGGAACTTCTCGCCGGCGCCCTCGACGGCGGCAGCGAGCTGCTCGGCGGTCACGGTGTCGGCGCACTCCACCTGTACGGTCTGGGTCTCGTGATCGGCATCGGCATCGGTCACGCCGGCTACGTTGAGCAGCGCGGTCTCGACAGTGGCGTCGCAGTGGCCGCACATAAGGCCGGAAGTCTTGATTGTGTAACGCATGGATATTCCTCTCTGTTGTGTCGGCTTTCCCAGGCACCCGACCTTGACCTTCAAGCCGTCGCTCGCGTACCAAAGTACGCGTCGCTCCTCTTTCAGGTCAATCTCGGGCACCTGGAAAACCCGTTCTAAATGGACGTAATGGTGAGCCTATTTTGCCACTTTAGGCTTAAAGGTTCGTAGGCGCAGCGCGTTGGAAACAACGCAGACGCTCGACAGGCTCATGGCCGCAGCGCCAAACATCGGCGAGAGCTGCCATCCGGTGAGCGGGAAGAACACGCCCGCCGCCAGCGGAATGCCGATGCCGTTGTAGAACAGTGCCCAGAACAGGTCCTGCTTGATGTTGCGGATCGTCGCGCGCGACAGCTCGATGGCGCGGGCGACGTCCATGAGGTCGCTGCGCATGAGCACCACGTCGGCACCCTCCTTGGCGATGTCGGCGCCGGTGCCGATGGCGAGGCCCACGTCGCGCGCGCCAGGGCGGGGGAGTCGTTGATGCCGTCGCCCACCATGGCGACCTTGCCGCCCGCATCTTGCAGTTCGCGCACATGGCGTTCCTTGTCGGCGGGCAGGACGTCGGCGATGACCTGTGTACGGTCGAGTCCCACGCGGCGGGCGATGGCCTCGGCCGTCACGCGGTTGTCGCCAGTGAGCATGCGCACGTCGACGCCGAGCTTGCGGAGCGCGGCGATGGCCTCGGCACTCGTTTCTTTGACCTCGTCAGCCACGGCGATGGTACCAACGAGCTCGCCGTTCTTGGCAAAGAACAGCGGCGTCTTGCCCTCGGCAGCGAACTGCTCGGCAAGACCGGCGGGCGCCTCCGCGCCCAGCTCGTTCATCAGGCGCACGTTGCCGGCTGCGATGACATTCTGCCCCTCGCGTGCCGTAACGCCTCGCCCGGGCACGGCGGCAAAGTCCTCGACCATGCGCGCGACGATTCCGCGCGACTCGCTCTCGGCCATAATCGCCTCGGCCAGCGGGTGCTCGCTCGAGCGCTCCAGCGCGGCGGCCAGCTTGAGCAGCGCCTTTTCGCTCATGGCGGGCGAGCCGTCGGCGCGTGCGGCAACCACGATATCGGTCACGGCCGGCTTGCCGCGGGTGACGGTGCCCGTCTTGTCGAGCACGACGGTGCCCACGTTGCGCAGATTCTCCAGCGCCTCGGCGCTCTTAAACAGAATGCCCATCTCGGCGCCCTTGCCGGTGCCAACCATAATGGCGACGGGCGTGGCCAGGCCCAGCGCGCACGGGCAGCTGATCACCAACACGGCCACGGCGGAGGTGAGCGCCTCGTTTATGCTGCCGGTCAGTGCCATCCACACCGCAAAGGTCACGGCCGAGATCGCAAACACCACGGGCACAAACACGCCGGCGACCTGTCGGCCAGGCGGGCGATGGGCGCCTTGGTGGCGTTGGCGTCCTCGACGAGCTGGATGATCTTGGCGAGCGACGTGTCGGCGCCACGCGCGTGGCACGGAAGGTAAACGATCCAGTGCGGTTGACCGTGGCGGCGTTGACGGTGTCGCCGGCGGTCTTTTCCACGGGGATGGACTCGCCGGTGAGCGCACTTTCGTCCACGGCCGACGCGCCTCGAGTACCACGCCGTCGACGGGGATGGACTCGCCGGGGCGCACACGCAGCACCTGGCCGGGAAGGATGGCGTCGACGTCGACGGTGGTTTCGGTGCCGTCATCGGCCACGACGGTCGCGGTCTTGGGTGCCAGGTCGATCAGCGCCTCGATAGCGCCGCCGGTCTTGGACTTGCTGCGCGTCTCGAGGTATTTGCCCACGGTGACGAGCGACAGGATGGTGCCGGCGCTCTCAAAATACAGGTTGTCCATGCTCGTCATCATGGCCTCGTGGACCTGGCCTGTGGCCAGCTGGTCGGCCATGATAAACATGGCGTAGAGCGACCAGGCGATGGACGCGGTGGCGCCCACGGCAATAAGGGCGTCCATGGTGGGTGCGCCGTGCACGAGCGACTTGAAGCCGTTGATAAAGTACGCGTCGTTGACGTAGACGATGGGGATGAGCAAGACGAGCTCGGTGAGGGCGAGCGTCATGCTGTGGATGTGGTCGGTGAAGATGCCGGGCAGCGGCCAGCCGAGCATGTGTCCCATGCCTATGTAGAACAGCGGAATGAGAAAGATGATTGAGATGATGAGACGGGTGCGCATGGCGGAGGCAGTGGCCTCTAGCTTTTTGGTGGGCGATTCCATATGGGTGGCGCCGGATCTGGCTTGCGCGTTGCTGCTTGAGTTGGTGGCATCGGTGCCCGTGCTGACGGGCGAGGCCGAATAGCCCGCGCGGTCGACGGCGGTGCAGATATCGTCGGGGGAGACCTGCGCGGGGTCATAGTCGACCATCATGGAACCGGCGAGTAGGTTGACCGCGACACTTTGGACGCCGTCGAGCTTGCTCACGGCGCGGTCCACATGTGCCTGGCAGGCGGCGCACGTCATGCCGCCCACGTCGAACTTATCTTGAGCCATGGCTTCTCCTTTCTGCGGCGTAGTGTTTGAATTGTTAACCTGCCGATACTATACACCCATACCCCCAGGGGGTGTCCAGTGGAGATGAGAATGTATGACATTTCGCTACAGATGCGGGTGGCTGCTCAATCGTTGGCAGCTCATGTCAAACATCTCGATCTGTAACATCTAGCGGGGAAAATGACCTCTAACTGTTACAGATCGAGATTATGTTTTGCGATGTTTGAGTTCGTCTCAATCTGTAACGTGTAGACCCGGTTTTGTCTCGTAACTGTTACAGATTGAGACAATCGGCCCCGACCGCCTCGTCATCTGTGGTTTACGTGGGGGCATGCGAAGCGCGGGTATACTAACCGGCGGCGAATCTGCTCCATCGCTTAGGGCCGCTGCGTCTGGACGGCGCGTGATAGGGCTGCCAAAGCGATCGCCAGCGTGCTGAGCAACGTCCTCTCTGTGCGCACCTGTTTTTGTATGTATTAGCGCACTACCAAGCACGCTCGCGCGGCCGCATGCCGTGCCCATAACGCGTGCAGATAAGGAACAACAACATATGCGTAATTCTGTATCCGACGTCACGGACGCCGAGATTCTGGACGAGGCCCGCGAGGCCATGACCCAGGCTGCCTTCGATGCGGCCGATGAGGCCAGCGCCGCCGAGACCGTTGAGTCCGCGACCGAGAGCCTGCCCGCCTTTGACGAGCTGGGTCTTTCGGACGAGATGCTTCGTGCTATCGAGAATCTGGGCTACACGGCGCCCACGCCCGTTCAGGCCGGCTCCATTCCCGTGGTGCTCGAGGGTCGCGACCTGCTTGCCGCCGCCCAGACCGGCACCGGCAAGACGGCCGCCTTCTTGCTGCCGACCATGAACAATCTGGAGCACATCGCTCCGCCCAAGCCCGTGCGTGAGCGCGGCGGCCGCAACCGCCGTCGCGGTGCTAAAAAGCCCGAGGCAACGGCCGTGGCCCTGTGATGCTCGTCATCACCCCCACGCGCGAGCTTGCCCAGCAGATCGACGAGGTTGCGAGCAAGATTGCCGACGTCACCGGCCATGTCGCCGTGACCGTCGTGGGCGGCGTGAGCTACAAGCCGCAGACCGCGGCACTCAAGTACGGCTGCGATATCCTGGTCGCCACGCCGGGTCGTCTGGTCGACCTGATCGAGCAGGGCGCCTGCCACCTGAACGAGGTCAAGGTGCTGGTGCTCGACGAGGCCGACCGCATGCTCGACATGGGCTTTTTGCCCGCCGTCCGCCGCATTGTGCGCGAGACGCCGGCCGAGCGCCAGACGCTGCTGTTCTCGGCGACGCTCGACGAGGAGGCAGTGGGCGAGATCACCGACCTGGTGAGCGACCCGGCCCGCGTGGAGATCGCGCCCGCCACGTCGACCGCCGATACCGTCGATCAGTTTGTGTTCCCGGTGTCCATCGAGGCCAAGAATAACCTGTTGCCCGAGTTCCTCAAGAAGGAGGGCCCGGAGCGCACCATCGTCTTTATGCGCACCAAGCACCGCGCCGACAGCTGCTGCCGTCGTCTGGAGCGCAAGGGCATCAAGGCCGCCGCGATTCACGGCAACCGTAGTCAGGCCCAGCGCGAGCGCGCGCTTTCGGCCTTCCGCGACGGTACCGTTGACGTACTGGTGGCGACCGACGTGCTCGCCCGCGGCATCGACATCAGCGACGTGCGCTACGTCGTGAACTTTGACGTGCCGGCAGAGCCGACCGACTACATCCACCGCATTGGCCGCACGGGCCGCGCCGGCGAGCTGGGCTGGGCCATTACGTTTGTGACCGAGCAGGACGTCGATGAGTTCTACGAGATCGAGAAGCTCATGGACAAGACCGCCGACATCTACGAGGCCGGCGACCTGCATGTGGGCCCCAACCCGCCCGCCGTCGATCCCGAGCGCGACCCTGCCGCCTTTAAGGTGAAGAAGAAGACCAAGCGCGGCAAGTCCAAGAGCAAGAAGAAGCTCGAGCAGGCACGTCGCGACGGCAAGCGTAACGGCGACGATTACGGCGATGTGGCCGGTCGTTCCAACCGCGGTCGCGACGAGCGTCGCGGAGACGGCGAGCGCCCGAGCCGTCCCAAGCGCGGCGGCAAGACCCGCGTGCGCGAGGGCGTTCAGGCTCGCGTGGACGAGGCCGTGGAGAGCGTGGCCCGCGAGGTAGCTGCTGAGGAGCGCGGCGGTGCTGCTGCCGTCGAGCAGCCTGCGCGCGGTAACCGTGCCGAGCGTCGTGCCAAGCAGTTCCAGGGCGAGGCGCATCGCCGCCGTCGAGAGGATGAGGACCGTGGCGGTCGTCGTCGTGTTGAGCGCGAGGACGAGGGCCGTGGTTCGCGCGGTGGCAAGCGTGGCTCGGGCGACCGTCGTCGTTCCGGTCGTGATGACGAGCGCGGTGGCCGTGATGAGCGTCGCGGCCGTGATGAGCGTCGCGGCGGCGAGGGCCGCGGTGAG
>JAQEDJ010000010.1 GCA_027669525.1 Coriobacteriaceae bacterium AM48-5
CAGTGCGGCGGCGAGCGCCGCTGCCGATGACGCCGGCGCAGATCAGGCGCAACTGCGAGTGCCGCGAATGGTGCCGACACCGCCGCAGGCAACGCGACTGAGTCCGAGAACTCTGCTGCGACGCCTGCTGCTTCGGAGCAGAAGAACGCCGTTGCCGCCGCGTCTGCCACAACGCTTTCGAGCGAGGCCAAGGTCTTCATCCAGGATACCAAGGATAAGGACAGCTCCTATTCCACGAAGTCGGGCGCGCTCAAGGCCGGTGAGACGCTTTGGGCAAATATGTACGATGAGGTCGAGGACGACTGGTACGGCACTTCGACTGAGTCCGTTGCCAATCCCGGCACTTGGACTTACACCTGGCTCGCCGGTACGACTAGGGCCAGCAGCAATGTCGCCGACTACACCGAGGTCGTAGGCCACGAGCAGTCGCTCGCCGTCACCGCCGCGATGGAAGGCAAATACTTCATCTGCAAGGTAACGGTTGATGGCAAGGACTACTATGGTCCGTCCGTTTCTTCCGGCTCGGGCATCAATGCCAACTACATTCCTGGCCCCGTGCTGGGCGCCGGTCAGATGGAGCTTAACAGCGTCAAGCTGAATAGCGACACGCCGAGCATAGGTGATACCCTGACGGCGACTCCGTACATAAGCTATTATCAGCAAGCCCCCGCCGACGCCAAGGTTACCTACACGTGGTCCGCATCCACCTCGCAGTACTCGGGCTTTACCAAGATCGAGGGCGAGACGGGTGCAACGCTTGTGGTGGGCGACGACCTTGAGGGCAAGTACATCAGGGTCGAGGCCAACGCTGGCGTCAACACGGTGAACAAGACCACTTCCAGCAAGGTCAAACAGGCCGGTGCGGTCGAGATTTCGGCCGTGTCCATCATCAATACCAAGGACGATACGAGCGTCTTTGCGGTGGGGGATACCGCTAAGGCCCGCGCTAAGGAGAAGGGCGGCGCGTACGGCGCGTTCGTCGACGCGAGCAAGCTCAACTATCAGTGGCAGAGCTCTGACACCAAGAGTGGCACGTATACCGACATTGCGGGTGCCACGGGTGAGACCCTCGAGCTTACCGACGCTTTAGGTGGCAAGTACCTCAAGTGCAAGGTGTCCTCGAAGATCGGCTCTTCGAGCATGGCCAACAACACGGGCGCTCTCGTTGCGGCTACCGGTTCAATTAATGTTACGAGCGTGACTATGAGCCCGACTTCGGGCAAAGTCGAGGTTGGTTCTACGATTACGGCGACCGCCAAGGCGGGTTCCACCGACGTTACCGCCGATTCGCATGTCACGTGGCAGTGGTATAAGGGCACCTCGAACACCGCAAGCAAGTGCGACACGCCTATCAAGGGTGAGACCGGTAACACCCTGACGGTGACCGCCGCCCTTAAGGGCTACTACGTCGTGGCCAAGGCCAACGGCGGCTATGGCGAGCAGAAGCCGTACTATGCGGTGGGTCCCGTTTCCGTCGCTGGCCAAGTTGAGCTTTACGACGTGCAGTTCGAGGGTTCTCCCGCTACCAATGGCGTGCGCGTAGGCGATACGCTCAAGACTAAGGTGCGCAAAAAGGACGGCTCCAACTATCACTATATCGACCGCACCGATAACGTGACCTACCAGTGGCAGTATGCAAACAGCAGCTCGAGCTACGACTCCGCCTATACCGATATCCCCGGTGCTACCGAGACCGCCTATACTGTTGACGCCGCCTATGCCGGCAAGTACCTGCGCGTGAAGGTGACGAGCGAAAATACTGTCTCCAGCACGCAGAAGAAGAGCTCCCACGGCGGCACGCAGTCCGTTGCCCCGCTCGGCCCCGTGACGCTTAAGGGCCAGTACAAGCTGGCGGGCATTGAGCTTGCCGATAAGAACGTTACGCTCAGCGTGGGCTCAAAGATCACACCGAGCGTGCAGGTTCCGGGTAGCTGGTCGGGCTCGACCAAGGACGTGCCCGACGATGCCGAGCTCACCATGGCGTGGTATGCCAAGGGCGAGGGCGATGCCGAATGGACCGAGCTCTCCGACGGCATCGATACGACCGATGGCAGCCTGACCATTTCGGACGCGCTTGTTGGCAAGCGCATCAAAGTTACGGCGAGCGCTCTCGACAACACGGTTGAATGGGTTTCGTCCGATAGCGTTACCGCGGCGGGGGAGTATAACCTGTTGCGCGTGACCACTACGCCGCAGATCAATAGCGAATCGACCCATCTCGTCTCGGGCGATAGCGTTAAGGCGACGGCGCAGGCCAAGCGCGCCGACGGTTCGGCCACCAATGGCATCGATGTCACCGACCAGGCGACTGTTGCCTGGTATGCGGCAGACGATGCGAAGGCTCCGGCGGCTGACTGGACGCTGCTGCCCGATATGTCGGGCGCCGAGGCGACGGTTTCGGCTTCAGCCACGGGCAAGTATCTGAAGCTGTCGCCACGAGCGGAGGCTCGACGGTCGAGCTCGTCTCCACCAACAAGGTTATCGCCGCGGGCTCGCTTGAGGCTGCAGTCCAAAAGCTCAACGATGCCAATAAGCAGATCGCTGTTGATTACAGCGCCAAGGGCGGCAACGTCAATGATGCGCTGAAGGCGCATCTTGCCGATTTGGGCTTCACCGATATTGACGTCAAGGTCTCCGAGGACGGCGTTGCCTTTAAGGCAGAGGACGCCAAGGCCACGGTCGGCATCTCCGACGCCCAGGATAAGACCAACGGCGATGTGACGTTCTTCTTCATTGACCCCAACGACTACACCGGTTACAACATCGACGGTCTGCGTAGCGCCGATGTGGCGTTTGAACTGTCACGTGATGGCAAGACCGAGTATTACCTGCCCAACAAGTCGGTGCAGGTTGCTTGGGACGAGGCTAAACTGCAAGACCTTCTTGACAGTGCTGCCGAATCCCTGCAGATTGGCTACGCGGCGTGCGAGTCCGCCGATGGCGTGACCCAAAATGTCACGCTTCCGTACAAGGCGGGTTCCGCAAAGAAATTCTCTGTTGAATGGACAAGCTCCGACACCGAGCGCCTGTTTGTTTCTGGGTATAGCTGGGAAGATAAGACGGGTAAGGTTTCGCGCGCATCGAGCGATCGCGACGTGACGCTGACCGCCAAGGTTACGGTTACGAGCGGCGACATCAAGCTTGCCGGCTCGCACGACTTCACCGTGACCGTCAAGGGCGATCCCGAGAAGGTCGCTGCCGACAAGAAGGCGCTGCAGGAGAAGGTCGATGCGGCCTTTACCTACGGCAACATCAAGTACTCCGGCACCGACGCGCCCGCCAACAAGGACGGCTTGACCGCCGACCTGCAGATGCCGCGCACGAGCACGCTCAAAATCGACGGCAAGTATTACGAGGTCAAGTACTCCGCCAGCACCGATGACATCACGTTCAACGGTTACAAGGGCACGGTCTATCAGCCGCTGCCTGGCACCGAGGCAGCGAAGACCAAGATCACCCTCACGGTGACCGATAAGTCTAACGCCGAGGTCACGGCTAGTAAGACCCTCGATTTTGCGATTGCCCCGCAGGACCAGAACGAGCTCGATGCCGAGCTGTTCCACCTGAGCCTTGCAAAGTCAACATTCTCTCAGGGTATTCTTGACGGGCAGGATGCGTCCAATGTAACGGGGAACTTGCATGCGCCGTTGAAGGTGTACGGTCAGGGATATGCAGTTAACTGGTGCTATTCCTCCGAAGAGGCTGCAGGCCACTACGGCTTCGTGTTCAGTGAGCTCCCCGGCGGCACGGAGAACACCTATCGTTTGCTCAAGTCGAGCAAACCGAGGGTTATCGCGCATGAGAACCTTATCTTCACTCAGCCCGAATACAACACGAAAGTCACAATTAGCGGCCGTCTGAAGAGTGAGCGTTTTGCCCGTTATGCCGAGCGCTATCCCGACAATTCGGACTACGCGGTGCTTGCCGGCTTGGATGTTTCTGCGACGGTAAACGTCAAGGGAACGACGGGGCTCGACAACCCGAACGAGGGCAAGACCATTACGGTGACGGCCAAGGTCACGGGCGTTTCCGCAAGTGATGCTGACGGCAATTATACCGAGCAATCGGTGGCGCCCTTGACCGAGCTCACGCTTCCTGCCGACGAAGACACGACGGCCGAGTCGGTGCTCGAGCAGCTTATGACGGCTGCCGGTTGCACGAACCTCGAAGCAAATGCATGGGGTCTTACGAGTGCGACGATGCCCGATGGCCGCGTGCTGAGCACAACGAGCGCCGCGCCGTACAGCTACTGGTCGTTCTTTGTAAACAATGGGTATGCGAGCGTCGGTGCTCCGAGCTACTACCTCAAGAACGGCGATTGCGTCGAGTTCCGTTATGTTAAGGGTGACGGCACGCAGAAGCCCTCGACGGCTCCTGCTACCAATCCCGGAACGGAGCATCCCGATGTCGATGCGGCATGGAATGGTTTTGCGAACGGCGGCTCGGGATCCTCGACGGACGCCCTTACGCCTACAACAAAGACCGATACGCCTTCTTGGGCACTTAATCTTCTGACCGAAGAGCAGCAGAAGGCAGGTGCAAGCGCCTCTGCGTCTGACCCCATTGTCGCGAACGGAAAGGTATACCTTGTCACGGGCGCTTCGGTATGGGGTGGAAAGACGTGGAATGCTGTCCTGAATGAGATTGATCCCGAGACGGGTTCCGTTCTGCGATCTCTTGAGCTTGGCTCTTCCATGGATACCACCTGCCGTCCTGTTATTGCGCAAGGCATTATTTTGATTCCGCTTTCCGGCGGCTATCTGCAGGCTGTTTCGGCGAAAACGTTTGAGACGCTTTGGTATTCCGATGCATTTACGAAGCAGAACCTGTCTTCGTTGACCGTTGACGGCGACTACGTCTATATCAACACCCTTGATTATTGGTCTGGCAATGGCAATGACGTGCAAAACGGTACGGTCAGGCGCATCAATATTCACACGGGCGCCATCGCCGGTAGCGCCTCCGTCGCTGACGGAGGTTACTACTGGTCTGGCGGCCTGATGGTAAATGGCTACTATGTCGTTGGCGGCGACTATGGCCAGGTGCGCGTGTATTCTGCCGATCTGTCAAAGCTTGTTGGTTCGATTAAGCTGTCTGGTGGCAACATCCGTTCGGCGCTTACCGTTCATGACGGTTATATATATGCTGTTACGCGCGACGATGGTACGTTGCACAAGCTGACCATTGGTTCCGATGGTTCCATTACTGAGGCCGCGAAAGTTCAGTTTGCCGCTTATTCGACTTCGACGCCCGTTTTCAGTGGTAAGTATGCTTTTATTGGCGGGACAACCGTGAACAATTGGAAGGCTAAGGCCAAGGCTAAGGCTAAGGCTAAGGCTAAGGGCCTGCTTTCGATCATTGACCTCTCCGATATGAGTGTGAAGCAGATTACGAAGGCCGATGGCGAAGAGCTTGGCTTTGAGTCCAAGGGCACGCCGCTCGTCTCAACGCATGATGGCGAGACGTACGTATATTTCACCTTGAACGGCGCCAAGGGCAATTGGCCTAACTACACTACCGGCGGTGGCGTGTACATGTACAAGCTGGGCGATGCCGAGGCAACCGAGGTGTTCGTTCCCGGTTCTGGATATGCCAACTATTGCATGGCCTCGGTTGTCTGCGATCAGTTCGGCAATCTGTATTACACCAACGATTCGGGCCATCTCTTCTGTGTGAAATCTCAGGCACATCGCGTCAAGTTTGATGCTCAGGGCGGCTCGTCGGTCAATGGTCAGACCCCCGCTTCGGGCTCGACTGTCAGCAAGCCGACCGATCCGACGCGCGAGGGCTATACCTTCGCTGGTTGGTACACCGATGAAGCTTGTACAAAGGCGTATGACTTTAGCGTTGCGGTGACGGCTGATATGACGCTGTATGCCAAGTGGATCAAGAAGGCCGCTGACAACAACGGCGGTTCTGGCGGCAATGGCGGCTCCGGTTCTGGCAACGGTACGAACGGGCAGCAGTCCGGCGGTGCTGTCTCGCCGGGTCAGAAGCCGGTCTCCACGACCACCACGACCGAGACCAAGGACGATAAGGATTCCAAGAAGGATTCCGATAAGTCCGGCAAGAAGGATGGCAAGTCCGATACGGGCTCGTCTGCTACGACCGCTGCTAAGAAGTCCGCTGCTGCTCCGGCACAGGAGTCTGGCTTCAACCCGCTCGCCATTGTTGGCGTGGCGGCCGGCGTGATCGGTCTCGCAGTCATCGGTGTGTTCGTGTTTACCAAGCGTCGGTAGGTGAGGGCTGTGTCCAATAAGCCTCAGGACGCCGAGTCCAAGCAGCCCGACTCGTCGTTCATCCAGCTTGACGATGCAAAGAAAAAGGACGCCGCTTCGGCGGCGTCCGCCCCTCGGCGCAAGGCGCTTTTTGGCGCCCTGACGGCCGTCTGCATCGTCTTGATCGTTGTGTCGCTGGGTTTTGTCCAACCTTCTTCCAGCGGTGCTTGGTCCATCGATTGGATCGCTCGGGCCGTGGCGGGGAAAAGCGTTGCCGGCTCTGGCTCTACCGCCTCTCGCAAGACGGAGGCAGCGGGCTCCTCGTCTTCTGACGCTGTGGACTCCGAGTCCAAGGACTCGGATGAATCTGATTCCAAGGACAAGTCTGAATCTTCGGACAAGAAGTCTGACAAGGATTCGAAGGAGAAGAAGTCCGAAGGCAAAGGCGGCAAGAAGTCCGGGGATAAATCGGGTTCGCAGAATTCTGGGTCCACTGGCGGATCAAGCGCTTCTGACGGCTCATCTTCGAGCGCTGGCTCGACGACCGGCGGTGGTTCTGCATCCAACGGCGGCGGCGCCTCTACGGGCGATCAGGCGGCTCGCAGCAGCCTAGCCACGTCGTCACGGTGACGGTCTCGGTCACATCGAGCGCCGTGGGTAACCCTGTCTCTTCTGGCGGCACGTTCACCTTCAATGAGGGCGCAACTCCTTACGACGCGCTGTGTGCGTTGGGACTTTCTATCAATGCGCGCCCTTCGTCGTATGGTACCTATGTTGCCGCGATTGGCGGTTTGGCCGAGAAGGAACACGGCGGCACGAGCGGCTGGATGTACTCCGTTAACGGCAAAACGCCCAATACCGCCTGCAGCAATTACATTCTCAAGAATGGCGACACCGTCGTGTGGTATTACGTAACGGGCTAGAGGCCTCGACATGGCGCGCCAAACGGGCGGTTCGGACCAACATCCGAGCCGCCCGTTTTTCATGCGTAGAGGACTGGGTCGCCGGGTCTCTTGGCAAACAAAAAGCCGGTTGGAACGTGAATTCCAACCGGCTGCGAAGCGAGATTATGTTGGGCCGTCTACGACTGCGCGCCCTCGAGGAATAAGCGACGGCTAAAGTAGTTGTACCAGGTGACCAAGAACGTTGCGATTGCCTTCATGGCCTGGTAGCCGATGCTCAAAAACGTGACGCCCACAAACATGTACAGGTCGTTGAGACCCAGGCCAATCACCGACAGGATGGTGAAGATCGTGAACTCGCGCTTGCGGCTCATGCCCTCACGGTGGTCGAACACGTACTTCATGCTGAGCCAGTAGTTGACCACGACGGACGTGATAAACGAGACTGTGGTACTCATCAAAAAGTCGAGGTGGAACAGCTCGACGAGCGCAATGAGCATACCCCAGTCGATGCCAAAGGAGATAAGACCCACGACAGCGAACTTGAGAAACTGCTTGGTATGAGGTTGTGCCAGTGCCTTGCGCACGTAATCACATCCAATGCGTTGATGAATCGAGCAAGGAGATACTTTAGGGCTTTTGGAAGGGAAACGTAAGGTCTTTGCCAAGAACTATACGAACTCGCCAAATTATCAAGTGCTAATCCGCAAACGTTGAAAATTTGCCCGTAAACGAGCAATGCCCACGAACAACACAGCGCACGACGCGCGTCATCCGTGGGCATTGTAAAGCTGTAAGGTTGCGAGTTACTTGGTCTCATCGCCTTCCAGGAAGATCTTTCGGGTCACAAAGTTGTAGACCATGACGAGTGCGGTGGCGCAAATCTTGGCGATATTGGCTTCGAGGCCCAGGCCGGCGTTGAGGGCCAGCACGATGCCGTCGTTAAGTGCCAGGCCAATAACGGACAACATGACAAAGATGATGAACTCGCGGTGGCGGCTCATGCCCTCCTTGTGCGCAAACACGTACTTCATGCTTGCGACGTAGTTAAAGATGAGCGACACGATAAAGCCACTGGTGTTGGCGATTAGGATGTTGAGGCTCAGACCGTAGTGGAGCAGATTCATGATGCCAAAGTCGATGACGGTGGCAATGACGCCGACGACGCCAAACTTCATGATCTGCGCAAGGAGCTTTTGCATGGTACCTGCCTTAGGGTGGCGCCGCAGCGCCGTGGGGATGACAAACTCAGCAAGTTTAGCCAATCCCCGCAGACGGGGCTAGGCGCGCTCCTCGATAGCACCGTTTCTATATGCATCGAGCAGCTGACGCAGGTCCTGGATCTGGCTGCGAATCTTGACGCCGGTATCGGTGTCGCTCACCATGCGGCGCCGGTCGGCCTCGTCAAAGCGGTTGGTCTCGCTTTCGATGTCGATGTTGCGGGTGAGCGCCTCGGCAACGGTGGTAAAGGCCTGGTGCGACTTGAGGCGGCATCCGCGCGAGCTCGAGATGAGCGTGTAGCCGGCGATGCCCGTTTTGGATGGTAAGCACGACAGAAACCGCCATCGATGACCAGCAGCTTGCCGTTGGCGCGGATGGGCTGCTCGCCCTTGGTGGTCTTGACCGGGGTGTGGCCGTTGATGATGTGGCCCGTCGGCGAGCAGGCCATGGGGGCGACGTTGAACTCGCGCATGATGTCGTCGCAAACGGACGAGGACGTGGTGAGCGTGTAGTACGGGTCCATCGGCTCGACCCACGTGCTCTTGTCGGCGATGTAGGCGCGCTCGAACGTGCGCACCACGCGTCCGCTGGCGGGCGAGTTAAAGCCAATCCACAGGTACCACATCCAGTCGAGGGCGTCTCGGTCGCCCACGCGCCAGGCACGGCGTGCAATGTAATCGCAAAAGTCGAAGTAGTCGCGGCCGGCGTGCCAGGTGCCCAGGCAGTTCATGCTGCTAAAGGTGCCGTCCTCGTTGAGCGGCACGCAGCCGTGGAACAACAGGTTGCCGTTGGCGACCTTGTACATGGAGCCGTGGGAATAGAGGAAATCGATGTGGCGATGCAGGTGATCGGCGGTGACAAACTCGGACACGAGCTTGTCGATGATGTGCTGCTCCTCGGGCGTGAGCGAGTAGGGGTCCGTCGGGTCGACGGTGGGGAAGTCGTTGGTCGTGAGCGGCCACACGCTGCCGTCGGCGAGGGTAACCGTGCCGGTGTCGTGATCGATCTTGTCGAGCAGCAGGCGGTCGACCATATCGAACTCGGGGTGGCGCTGGATAATCTGGCCTCGAGCTTAAAGAGCAGCACATTGATGGCCTTGATGAGCGGGCTAATGGACTCGCCGGCGGTATAGGTGGCGTCGGCGAAGGCGACGAGCTCACGCAGCGAGATGCCGTAGTCGTTCTCGAGGATTTCGTAGTTGTCGTAGCGCAGGTTGTTGCGCAGCACCGTGGCGATGCAGGCGGGCTCGCCGGCTGCGGCGCCCATCCACAGCAGGTCGTGGTTGCCCCACTGAATGTCGAGCGAATGATAGGTGAGCAGGCGGTCCATAATCTTGGCCGCGCCGCCACCGCGGTCGAAGATATCGCCCACCAGGTGCAGGTGGTCGACGGCGAGGCGCTTGATAAGCGAGGCGAGCGACTCGATAAAGTCGTCGGCGCTGGCGGTCTCCAAGATGGATTCGATAATGCGCTCGTGATAACGCACGCGGTAGTTGTTCTCATCCGGATGCGTGTGCAGCAGCTCGTCGATGATATAGGCGTAATCGCGCGGGATGGCCTTGCGCACCTTGGAGCGGGTATAGCGGCTCGAAAGCGAGCGGGCGACCATAATGAGCTGGTCGAGCATGGTCTTGTACCAGGTGGGTGAGTCCTCGCGCCGGCTGCGGACAAGATCGATCTTCTCGCGTGGATAGTAGATGAGCGTGCACAGCTCGCCCTTTTCGTCAAAGGAGAGCGTGTCGCCAAAGATCTCGTCGACATGCTCGCGCACAACGCCCGAGCAGTTGTTGAGGATGTGCATAAAGGCTTCGTACTCGCCATGCACATCGCTCATAAAATGCTCGGTGCCCTTGGGCAGGTTGAGGATGGCCGAGAGATTGATGATTTCGGTGAATGCGGATTGCTCGGTGGGAAACTGTCTCGACAGCAGGCGCAGATACTTGAAGTCTTGCGGATTGCGATCGAATGCGACCATGAGGCACCTTCCGATGTGGTTGGTAAAACTGATAAAACAGCGTCAAACGTTTATCAGTATGCGCCGCTTTTGTTTCGATTGGGGATGGGAGGTCGAATTGTTGGCCGAACGGTTTGGTAAATCGATTTAGTTGAGGTAGATATGGCGGTTGAGTGGAGAAGTAGAGTCGTTTTTACAGACGTATGCCTCCGGGATCGATAGAGATGATGATGGTAAAGATGTTCTATACAGATGGTTCAATTTGGTAAATAGTGGACATTTGTACCGTATTCACGCTTGCTGTGCGATAATTTGCGCAGCAATGAGTAAGGAGCCTCATATGAGTGATTTTGTCCTGACCTGTGAATCCGCCGCCGACCGAACCCGTGAGTTCTTTGCGTCGCGCAATATCCCTGTCGTGTGTTTTCATTACGAGATCGACGATGTTGTCTATACGGACGATCTGTATCAGTCGATTACGCCGGACAAGTTTTTTGCCCAGATTGCCGCGGGCACCATGCCCAAGACGTCTCAGGTGAGCGTGGGTGAGTACGAGGAGTTTTGGGAGCCGTTTGTTGCCGAGGGTAAAGACGTGCTGCACCTGACGTTGTCGTCGGGTATTTCGGGCACGTATGGATCGGCCTGCGTTGCGGCGCAGATGCTCGCGGATCGCTATCCCCAGGGCGGCAAGGTGCGCGTCATCGATTCGCTGGCGGCGTCTTCGGGCTTTGGCCTGCTGGCGGAATGTGCCGCCGACGTTCGCGATAGCGGCGCTTCGCTCGACGAGACTGCCGCTTGGATTGAGGAGCATAAACTCAACCTGCACCACTGGTTCTTTTCGACCGATCTGTCGAGCTACCTGCGCGGCGGTCGCATTTCGGCTGCGAGCGCGATCATCGGCACGGCGCTTAAGATTTGCCCGCTTATGACGGTCGATTGCGACGGTAAGCTGTCGCCACGTGAGAAGATTCGCACTAAGAAGCGCGCGATTTCCGAGATGGCTAAGACCATGATGGCACACGTGCAGGACGGTGCGGATTATTCGGGTAAGTGCATCATGTCGCACTCGGCGTGCCGCGAGGATGCCGAGGCAGTTGCGGCGCTGATCGAGGAACAGGTTCCGCAGCTCAAAGGCAAGATTGAGATCAACAATATCGGTGCTCTGATCGGTTCGCACACCGGACCTGGTACGGTGGCGCTCTTCTTTATGGGCGACAAGCGCGTGGATTAATTTGGCCCATCACGTCGCTGCATGATTACTCAAACGAGCAAGGCCCGCCGCACGTTTGTGGGGCGGGCCTTGCTGTTGCAGCTAGCGTTTCTTTCCGCGGAAGAAGAAGCCGTGCAGCGAGGGCTTGAGGCCGCGGTTGGCACGGCGCTCCTCGATATGGTCGTGGATTGAAGCGACGCGTTCGATGACTTCGTCGGGGATCGGCACGTCGGGGTTCATGTTTTCGACCTGGCTAACCTCGGCGGCGGCGACTTGGTCAATAATGGGCACATCGTCGCGCGAGATGACGGGCGTGGCGTCTTCCTTCATCTTGCGATAGCGCTTCATCATGTCGGTCTGTAGCTGCTGGGCCGAAGGCGGCGTCCAGATGATGGCGTTGGCGCCGGCGGCGATGGTTTCGCGGATGCTCTCGGGCGTCTTGCCGCCCGGTGCGATGAGCGGCAGGTTGGGATAGTGCTCGCGCAGCTCGCGCAGGACCTGGGGCGTGTTCTTGCCGGCGGCGATGTTGAGAATCTTGGCTCCAGCGCGCACTTTGGCGTGGGCGTCGTCGTCGCAGCGAACGACCGTGGCGATGACGGGGATGTCTGCCAGATTGGTAATGTGCTCGACCATCTCGGCGGTAGCGGGGGAGTTGACCACGCAGCCCGCCGCGCCCTGCATCTCGGAGACGGCTGCCATCTGAACGGAGCGCTTGCCGGTGGTGGTGCCACCGCCCACGCCTACGAAGACCGGGCACTCGGCGACGGTCAGCAGCGCCTGCGTAATGGCGGGCTGCGGCGTGAAGGGGTAAACGGCAAAGACGGCATCGGCGTTGGAGTTGCGGATGACCGCGACGTCGGTGGTGTAGATGAGCGATTTGATACGACGGCCGAAGAGCGTGAAGCCGCTGGCCTCCTCGATCTCGTTGGGCATGCGGAGGGCCGCCTTGCGCAAACGCCCGTCGATGGGTAGGGGCTCCATAGGGAGCAGGCCGTTGGGCGTGACGGCTACCTGGGGCTCGGTGAACTCGTCTGCGAACTCGACCTCGGAAAAATCGACCGAGGCGACGATGTCCTCGTGAACCTCGGCGGGAACATCGATGGGGGCTTGGTCGTTTGCCGTGACCGGCGTGTCGAAGGAGCTAGTGCCGACAAAGGCGTCGACGCGCTCGTTTAGGTCGTTGAGGGTATCCATGGAGGCTCGTTTCTATGCGATGGTGGCCGGCGGGGTGCCGGCAGCGTTGTACTTGCTAAATCGTTTGACGAGTTGATTTTTCCCCGCTGTGCCATCCGTTAGACTGAAGGGCCGGTGAACGTGAAGGAGCTGTGGTGGCGGGAATCGAGGTGCTATCTTGAATGTCACGTATGCAAAAAGAGAGGTGACGCGGTATGGAATTTTCGGCAATGTTAGGCTCGATTGGCCTATGCGTGGGCGCAATCGTTGCCGCCGCGGTCATCTACTTTGTGGTCACGGCCATTAAGGGCAAAAAGGCCGAGCGCAAGGAGCGTGAAGCGCTTGCGCGGCATAAGGACCAGCAGGACAGGCGCGCACGGCGATAGCTTGTTGAGTTTTGAATCCGTGCGCTAGCTGCGTTTTCGGACCAGGGCGATATAGAAGCCCTCAAAGTCGCGACTGGGCGGAATGGTCAGCGTGCCTGGCATGCCGTTGGTGATGGCCGAGACATGGCCCGCGGCAATGGCCTCGGTAAGGGCGTTGCGCTCGATATGCGGCTTGTCGCCGGTATCCTGGGCGCGGCGTGCTTCGCTTTCGCTCGGCGTGCCGTCGAGGGGGATGAGCTCGCAGTCCATATGCTTGTCGAGGGCCTCTTGCAGGGCGTCCTGGTTTTCCTGCGGCATAATCGAACAGGTGGAATAGACCAGCGTGCCGCCCGGTTTGAGGGTGCCCATGGCGCGGTCCAGAAGCGCGCGCTGCGAGCGGGCGCACTTGCCAAGCAGCTGCTCGGTCAGGCCGCGCAGGCTTTTCTCGTTGCCGCTGATGACGGTACCCGTACCGGTGCAGGGTGCGTCGAGCAGGATGCGGTCAAAGCGGAAGAATTCGTCGAGCTCGCGTGCGTCGATGCGCATGACGGGCACGTTTTTTGGCGCCTTGGCGATGGAGGTTGGCTTCGAGCTTCTCGGCTCGGGGAATGCTCATCTCGCAGGCCGTGAGGTGTGCCTGGCCCTGGGTGAGGGCAGCGATCTGCGTCGTCTTGCCACCGGGGGCCGCGCACATGTCCAGGATGTCCTCGCCTGCCTGGGCGCCCAACACCAAAGGCGGCATCATGGACGACAGGCTCTGCAGATAGATTTTGCCGTCGCGGTAGATGTCGAGGTCCCACAGGTCGGAAACCTGGGCCTCGGGCAGGATGAAAGCGTCCGGGTACCATGCGACGGGGCGGTGGGCGATGCCGGCTGCGTCGAGTGCGGCGGCGATGTCCTCGGCGGTCTCCTTGAGCGTGTTGGCGCGCAGCGTGACCGGGCGCGTGGCAGCGGCACCGAAGCCCTCGATCATGAGCTGAGCATCGGCGGGTGCATAGGCGCCGGCGACCGTGTCGACCATAAAGCGCGGCAGGTCGGCGGCGGAGTGTTGGGCGGCAAGCTGGTCGGAAAGCTCGGTAGCGGCAAACTGCCTAAGCTTGAGCTCGGCCTTGACCTGCTTTTTCTGCTTACGACGACGCGGCTTGGACATCCGTCTTTCCTTCCTGTTCCACCTAGGCCCTGCCGGTTGCCTAGTACTGGCTCTCGTGCTTGCTGAAGAAGTCGAAGCGCGGGGGCAGCGGCTTCACGCGGTGCTCGCCGGGCTTCTCGCCCAGGCTCTCCACAAACTCGTCCGTGGAGGCAAAGATGTTATCCCAACTAAAGAAGGCGACCGGATCGACGTCGAAGTACTCGCAGATGAGCTCGCAGCCGGCCGGGACAATGCCGTGCATGAGCACGGTCGCCACACGCAGCTCGGTAAAGGCGTCGACGAGGGCCTGCTTCATGGCGGCGTTGGCTGGTTCGCCCTCGAGCTTGTTGGCGGCCTTGGAGGCGTCGCTCCAGCGCTTGTTGGCGGCACGCAGGTAGTCGTCGCACACGGCAAGCGCGCGGTGCGTCTCGAACTTGTACATGGCCTGCTCAAAGGCGAGAGCGGCCTGCTCGGCAGCCTCGACCACGGCGGCGGAGGCGGCACCGGCGGGGATGCAGCCGTTGCGATAGGGGCTCTCGTCGCCCTCCTTGATGGCGACGCCGTAGAAGCAGCTGCGGGCCAGGCGGTTGAAGACGCCGGTCAGCAGCGCGCTCTCCTTAAGGGCCGGATCGATGACGCGCTTGTCGTCGCAGGCACGCACCTCGTTGCCGTCCTTGTCCTTGCCGGTCACGCGCGTGTCGTATGCCTTGGGGCTAAAGCTTACCGGCTTCTCGGACAGGCCGAGCGACAGCCAATGCGCGCGCATCTGCTCGCAGGTGTAGTGGTTGAGCAGGTCGTCTGCCGGCGGGGGAGGCGTCTGCGAGGACGAGCTCGCCTTTTTGCCCATGTAGAGCAGGTGATAGCAGGCGCTGACGGTGCTCTGCGTGAGGTCCCAGCCCAGGGCCTCCCACATGGCGGTCTGCGCGATGCAGTAGAAGTAGATGTTGTCCTGACCGATGAACTGGTAGATCTGTGCGTCGTCCGAGCACCACCAGTCGCGCCAGTCGAGTGAGCTGTGCTGGTAGGTGGGAGCGGGGACCTGCGTGGAATCGGCGGCGGGCTCGCCCATGAGGGCGGCATCCTGGGCGGCGACGCCCTCGGTCACGCCGGCGGCCTTGGCATCGCGCGCGAGCACGGTACGCGTATAGCTGATGGGCGCCCACAGGCTCTCGGGCCAGCACCAGCAGGTGACGTCGGAAACGCCGTCGACCTCGGGCACCGGAACGCCCCAGTCGATGTTGCCGGTGATGCGGAAGGGCACGAGCGCCTTGCCGCTGCGGAAGCGCACGCCGCCGTTGGCGAGCACCGCGTGGGCGTCGTCGCGCTCTTTCCAGCTGGGGAAGGTGACGGTAAAGCTGCTCTTGTTGCCCTCGGGCTCCAGCACGGTGTGCTCGGGAAGCTGGTCCTCGACGGCGTCGAAGGCCTCGCGGAACTTGTTCTGAATGTAGAGCTGTGCCGGCAGCAGCCACTCCTCCATGGTCTTGGAAACCACGGAGCGAACCTGCGGGTTCTGGGCGAGCTTGGCGGTGTAGGTCTTCATAAAGTCGAGGTAGGCCGGCAGGTCGAAGTAGAGGTTGTCGACCGGGCGCAGCTCGGGCACCTCGCCGGTGAGCTGACTCTTGGGCGCGATGAGCTCCTCGGGCTCAAACTGGTGGCCCAGATCGCACTCGTCGGCATAAGCCTTCTCGGACTTGCAGCCCTGGATGGGGCAGCGGCCGATGACCTGGCGGCCGTTGAGGAACGTGCCGGCCTTGGCGTCGTAGAACTGCAGCGTGGAACGCTTGGAGATGGTGCCCTGCTCGTGCAGGCGCTCGATAATCTCGGCGGTCACCTCATTGTGAATCTGCGCAGCCGGCTCAAGGCCCGAGCCGCCGTAGATATCGCAGCTGATGTTGTAGTTGTTGAGGGTCGCGGCCTGGCGGGAGTGATTGGACTCGACGTACTCGCTAATGGACTTGTCGTAGCCTTCGTTCTCCTTGAGCTTGCGGTAGCTCTCCATGATGGGCGAGCCGTAGCAGTCAGTGCCCGAGGTGAAGATGACGTTCTCGCGGCCCAGACGGTCGCGCAGGAAGCGGGCGAAGAAGTCGGCCGGGACAAAGACGCCGCCAACGTGGCCAAAGTGAAGGCCCTTGTTGCCGTAGGGCTCGCCGGCGGTAACGATGGCGCGGCGAGGCCAGCTGGGACGGTCGTTCATGGAGTATTTGGATGCCATGGGACTCCTTCGCATATGGTGAGAGCGCGGCCGGGCGCAAGGCCTGGCGACGCGGTGGTCAATTCGTGCATATCGTTCGACATTATCGCACATGCGGACGGGTACGTGGCAGGGGCGCTATCCTAAGATGCTATGAATGAGATTTCCAACATACATGCGTTTGAGGACGAGGATTTTCTGTACGCCTGCTTTGTGTGGGGGATGGCCGTGCTTGTGGTGTTTGCCGTGTGCCTGGTGCCGGTGTTTATGCTGCTGGGCGGGCCCGCTGACCTGGATGCGGCCGACGCGGGCGGCTGGATGGCGGTCTTGGGCTGGATAGTCGGCTTGGCGGTCGTCTCTGCGGCGTCGTTTGTCGTGCACGAGCTGGTTCACGGTGTGTTCTTTAAGTTGTTTGCGCCCGCCGGTGCGCATGTGACCTTTGGGGCAAATCTCGAACCTGCATGATTTATGCCTGCGCCGAGGGCGTTGTGTATTCGCGCCGGCGGTACATGCTCATTTGCCTGGCGCCGACGGTTGTTTTGACGGCGGCGTTTGCCTTGGGGTTTGCATGCTCGGGTTATCCGCTGCTGTGCTACTTGGCAGCTGGTCTGCACTTGTCGGGCTGTGTGGGCGACTGGTATTACGTGCGGACCATCCTGCGCGACCGCCGCATTGTCGCCTGTGAGGACACATCCTTTGGCGTGCGCTTTTTCGCAAGGTAGTCTTTTTGGATGATTTTTCTGGGACGGGGATGTTGATGAAGCCGTTGTTGCTGCACGCTTGCTGTGCGCCGTGTTCGCTCGAGCCGGTTCGCCTGCTGCGCGAGGAGGGGTTTGAGCCCACGATTTGCTGGACCAACCCCAATATTCAGCCGCGCGATGAATGGCAGCGCCGCTTGGACGAACTGCGCCGGTGGTGTGCCGATGGCGACATCGAGCTCATCGAGGCAGGGGAGGACCGCGATCGCTGGGAGACCGGCGTGGCACCGCTGGGTGCCGATCGGCCTCGTCGCTGTCGCGCGTGCTATGCCTTGCGCTTGGCCGAAGCGTGCCGCGTGGCCCAGGAGCGCGGGTTCGAATATGTGGGTACGACGCTCGCCGTCTCGCCGTATCAGCTGTTCGATACCTGTAATGACGTGTTGGAGCGTCTGGCTGCCGCCCGCGGTCTCACTCCGGTGATTCGCGATTTTCGCCCGTATTACCCCGAGGCCACGCGTCGTTCGCGCGAGCTTGGCATGTATCGGCAGAACTACTGTGGTTGCCGCTTCTCGGCCGTCGAGGCGGCCATGGACCGCGCCCGCATCCGCGACGAGCGCAAAGCTGCCAAAAAGTAGTTCATTTGGGACGTTAGCCTGCTAGGATGTAGAGCGGACTTTAGCTATATAAGGAGAATCCGACGTGTCTATGCGTACCGATGATTTTGACTACAACCTTCCTGAGGAACTGATTGCCCAGGCTCCTGCCGAGCCGCGCGACTCCTGCCGCCTGCTGGTGGTGGATCGCAAAGGCTCCCAGGCGGGGAAGCCGCTGGAGCACGGCGGTACCGTTGAGCACCGCATCTTCCGCGACATCATCGACTATATCGAGCCGGGCGATGTGCTCGTCATCAACAAGACGCGTGTGATGCCGGCCCGCCTGATCGGTCGCAAAGCCGGCTCGGGTGGCGTGGTCGAGACGCTGCTGCTCAAGCGCCGTGAGGATGTTGACCCGCTGGGCCACGTTTGGGAGTGCCTGGTCAAGCCGGGTAAGCGCCTGAAGCCCGGTGCTCAGATTGAGTATCGCGCCGGTGGCGCCCATGCGCCCGAGGGGGCTCCCGTGGTGCTGACGGCCGAGGTCATCGACTTTGTCACCGATAGCCGCGGAGGCCGTCTGGTGCGCTTTGAGCCGGCCGGCTGCAATGCCGCCGGCGAGCCGCGCACGCTCGACGAGGCCATTCATGCTGCCGGTCACGTGCCGCTGCCGCCCTACATTACCGATTACGAGGGCGATCCCGAGAAGTACCAGACCGTCTACGCCATGAAGGAGGAGCACTCGGCTGCCGCTCCCACGGCGGGTCTGCACTTTACGCCCGAGCTTATGGCTGCCATCGAGGCCAAGGGTGCCAAGTTTGCCGCCGTCGAACTCGAGGTGGGCATCGATACCTTCCGTCTGGTGGAGGAGGACGACCCCACGCAGCACGTGATGCACACCGAGCGCTACCACGTGTCGCAGGAGGTTGTCGACGCCGTGCATAAGGCTAAGGCCGAGGGACACCGCGTGATTGCTGTCGGTACCACCGCAGTGCGCTCGCTCGAGAGCGCCTTTGACGCTGAGGCACCGGTGTCCGATCCGGCCGTGACGGCGCGCTATTTTGAGGGCCGCGAGGACGGGGCCGATACACTTGGCCGCGGTGACATCGTGGTGCGCGAGAACGCCACGACGCAGCTCTACCTCATGCCCGGATCGACCTATCACGTGGTCGACGCGCTGATCACAAACTTCCACGTGCCGCGCTCCACGCTCATGATGCTCGTGAGCGCGCTTGCCACCCGCGACCAGATCATGGATGCCTACGCCGCTGCTATCGAAGAGCGCTACCGCTTCTTCAGCTTTGGCGACGCGATGCTCATTTGTTAGTTACGCGGTTCTACGAACCGCGTAACGGCTCGACGCTGCAAACCCGCCAGAGCGGCAATCTGCCTTTCAACTTCGGCGGCATGACCAGAAGGTCAATGCCGCCTCGTTTCAAGGCACCTTGCTCGCTCTGGCGGGTTTTCGCTGACTTTGCCAAGGCATCGGCGTCGCCTTTGTTGGCACTTGGGGACGTTCCTTTTGTGTCGGCACTTGGGGACAGTCCTTATGTCAAGAGATTGGTGCAAGAGGGATAGGTTGCCTTGCGTCGATCTAAATAGGTTGCGGTGAGATAGTTCTTGAATTGGCCTTATTGAGGACTAAACAGGAACTATCTCACCGCAACTGCGTTGAACGTTTTTTGGCAACTGGTTTACTTGCTCGCGAAGAGCCAGACCAGGATGATCGCTAGAATCACGGCGACGATGCAGACGATGGCGCCGGTGAATTTGATGCGTGAGTCGCGGGTGCGCTCTCGTACGTCGTCTTCGGCGGCCTCGAGCTGGTCGACTTCTTGCTCGGTCTTGGCGTGTTCGGCTTTGTCTCGGGCCAAGGATCCTGCAAGCGACTCAGTGATTTCTGGGTGGTCGTGCACCTCGGTCGCCTGTTCGATGATCGACTGTGCATGTGCGGCATCTGCTTGGGCGTTGGCGATGGTCTGCTCCTGCTCGCGGCGTGCCTTGTCCTCCGCGGCGATCTTCTCGCGCAGTTCGCGCTGATGAGTCGCGGCGGCGGTCTTCGCCGTCTGCAGCTCGTCGCGCGCGGCATCGGCTTCGGTCGTCACGGCTTGGTGCGCGCGTTTTGCGTCGGCGATAGGGGCTTGAGCCTGCTCGACGGCCTGCTCGGCTGCGGCAAGCGAGTGCTCAAGGTCGGCGGTGATGCGCGGGACATCTTCTTCGGCTTTACGCAGGGCATCTGCCGTGTCGGAAATCTGCATCGAGAGCTCGCTGGTGCGCACCGTATAGTTGGCGGGATTTGCCGAGGGATTGCGTTGCAGCTCGGCATACTCATGACGCAGCGTCTCGAGCTGGGCGCGCGTGGCGTCGACGGTTTGTTGTGCGGCGGCAATGCCGGCGTCTCGCTCTGCCTTCACCTTGTCGCGGATGCGCTTGGAATCCTCAAGACGTCGAACGAGGCGGTTGCCGGTCTCGCGTGAGCTCGCCTCGCGGGCCTCCACGGCGTCGAGCGCGGCCTTCAGGCGGAGCTCAGTCGCGTCATCCTCTGTCTTCATTTGTTCGAGCTGACCCTTGAGCTCTGTCGCTTTGGAGGCGTGGGCATCACGGTCAATCTCGGCGGCCGCTGCAGTCTTTTGGGCCGTGGCAATCGCCTGGCGCTGGTCGGCGACGATCTGGTCGTAGCGGCCTGCGATATCCTGGCGCGTCTCGAGTTCCTCGGCCTGATCGGCAATGCGCTGCTCAAGTTCGGCCAGGTGGGCGCGGCCATCGGCAAGTGCCTTTTTCGCGGCGTTCATCTCGCGCATGGCCGAGGCGCCCTGGGCGATAAAGGTGCCCACGGCGTTCGCAGTGTTCGAGACAGCGGTCCCCAGATCGCGGCTCGCGGCGGGGAGTGCGGGGCAGTCGGGCGAGCGGTGTCGGCAGCGTCCGTATCGGCAGCCTGCGGCACGGCGATATTGCCGGTACCGCCCTCGATCACAGAAAAGCCTGCTGCGTGCGGGTCGACCGCATCGGCGCCAATCGTGGGATGCTCGAGCTGCAGAAACGAGGGCATGGTGCTGCCCTGGTCGGCAACCGGAGTCTCGCCGGGTACGAAGGTCGAGGCTGCCTCGGCGGCCTCCTCTTCCTCGGCGTCAACGTCAGCGTCGGCCACGGCGTCTTTCATCGCTTTGACGGCATCCATCATGGAGTCCATGACGGCGTCGAGCTCTTCTTCCGAAGATACCTCGATGGGGCCTGCTGCTTGCGGGGCGTTCTCAGTCTTGGGCTCGGTATCGCTCGGGTCCGGCTGCTCTAGCTGCTCTTCTTTATCTTGCTCTGCGGTGACATTTGCGTCTGCGGCCTCGTCTGCGGCGGCAGGAGCCTCCTCGACAGCGGCATCAATGCCGCCATCGCTGCTGGCAGAAGTGTCGCAGCCGTCGATGGCGTCTGCGGAATGATCAATATGCTGCTGAGTCTGGGGGTCCAGCTCGTCTGTCATAGGCATGCGCTCCTCATCGTTGTTTGTCACCCTATGATAAAGTCTCGCGCCGACATCCCACGCGCCGCAGCAAAGTTTCAAAACGTGTTCGATAGCTCATTTGGATGACAAAAATTCGGCCTCTTTATCCGGTTCGTGCTTGACATCCCCTTCGCCGAATAACGTTGTGCCGTTCGCCTGCTGCGGTCTTTATTTTTCACTTGAACACGTTAAAGTTGCATTTCAGCTTTTGGCGCGTGAATTTGGGTGCGCGCAGTCGGCGGGCGTGCCCGTCGTGATTTGAAAGGACTTTCTTATGGGACTTTTCACTGGCAAGACCGTGATTATCACCGGCGGCGGCAAGGCTACGCTTAAGGACGGCTCCGCTGGCTCCATCGGCTACGGCATCGATATCGCTTTTGCCAAGGAGGGCGCAAACCTCGTCATTACCGGCCGCAACGTCGCCAAGCTCGAGGCTGCCAAGGAGTCTCTCGAGGCGGGGTACGGCGTTAAGGTTCTGCCTGTTCAGGCCGATGTCTCGGCTGGTCAGGACAACGAAGCCGTCGTCCAGAACGTCATCGACAAAGCGATTGAGGAGTTCGGTCGCATCGACGCCGTCGTCAACAACGCTCAGGCCAGCGCCTCGGGCGTGACCATTGCCGATCACACCATGGACCAGTTTGACCTGGCCATTTACTCTGGCCTGTATGCCACCTACCTGTACATGCAGAAGGCCTATCCGCACCTGAAGGAGACCAAGGGCTCCGTGGTCAACTTTGCTTCGGGCGCCGGCCTGTTTGGCAACTACGGCCAGTGCAGCTATGCCGCTGCCAAGGAGGGCATCCGCGGCCTGACTCGCGTCGCCGCCAACGAGTGGGGCAAGGACGGCATCAACGTCAACATCGTTTGCCCGCTTGCCTGGACTGCTGCGCTCGAGAACTTCCAGGATGCCTATCCCGAGGCGTTCAAGGCCAACGTCCACATGCCGCCGGCGGCCACTACGGCGACGTCGAGAAGGAGATCGGCCGCGTGGTCGTTCAGCTCTGCGGCCCCGACTTTAAGTACATGAACGGCGAGACCGTCACCCTCGAGGGCGGCATGGGCCAGCGTCCGTAGGGTTACGCGGTTTTACCAAACCGCGTAACGGCTCGACGCTGCGCGGTCGCCAGAGCGACAACTTGTCATTCAAAGAGGACGGCATGACCAGAAGGTCTATGCCGCCCTCTTTTCATGCCAATTTGTTCGCTCTGGCGACCGCTCGCTGACATTTCCAAGACATCGGCGTTGCCAAAACATCGGCGTTGGCGTGGCTGGTAAATAGCTCCACTCATTGGGGACGTACTTAAATGAGTACCCGCCGCATGAGAGTGGATAATCTCCCGTTTTTGGTTTGTGTTTCGGGCCAAAGTGGGAGATTATCCACTCTCGTGAGGTAAGCGTCCGAAAATCCACGCTCGTTTGCTGCCCCCTTTGCGCCAGTTTCTGTCGAGTCGGTGCTTCTTGCGGGTTGCCCGTATAATGGTTTGCGTATGAGCCGCAACCAAGGAGTTCCAGTTTATGGACCAGAGCCTTTTTAAATTCGACCTGATCGCCGAGGATCCGACCACACATGCGCGTGCCGGCGTGCTGCACACCCCGCACGGCGACATCGAGACACCGATCTTCATGCCCGTGGGCACCAAGGCAAACGTCAAGGGTATTCCTACCGAGACCGTCAAGCAGCTCGGTGCGCAGATCGTGCTCGCCAATACCTATCACCTGTCCATGCGCCCCGGCGAGGACACCATCGCCGAGCTGGGCGGACTGCATAAGTTCATGAACTGGCACGGCCCCATCCTCACCGACTCGGGCGGATTCCAGGTCTTTAGCCATAACGACGCCGTCAAGCTCACCGACGAGGGCGTGCGCTTTATCGTCAACGACTACGACGGTCGCCACGTGTTCTGGACGCCCGAGGACAACATGGAAATCGCCATGAAGCTCGGTTCCGACATTTGCATGCAGCTCGACCAGTGCCCCGGCTATCCCGCCACGCGTGCCTACGTCGAGCGCGCCGTGGAGCTGTCGAGTATGTGGGCCGAGCGCTGCTACAAGGCCCACACCCGTGATGACCAGGCACTCTTTGGCATCGTCCAGGGTGGCATGCATCTGGATCTGCGCCTGCGATCGCTGCGCCACCTGGAGGAGTGCGGTGACTTCCCCGGTTACGGCATCGGCGGCTACTCGGTGGGCGAGGACCACGAGACCATGTTCGAGACACTGGCGCCGCTGGTTTCCGAGTATATGCCTAAGCACAAGCCGCGCTACCTCATGGGCGTCGGCAACCCTACCACGCTCGTGCGCGGCGTTGGCGTGGGCATCGACATGTTCGACTGCGTGCTGCCGACGCGCACCGGCCGCATGGGTACGGCGTTCTCCAGTGAAGGTCGCCTTAACTTCCGCAACGCGCGCTTTGCGCACGACGACGGCCCCATCGATCCCACCTGCACCTGCCCGGTGTGCACGGGCGGCTACAGCCGCGCGCTCATCCGTCACATGGTCACGCAGAAGGAGATGCTCGGCGGTATTCTGCTGTCGATGCACAACATCTACTACCTGCTCAATCTTATGAAGCAGGCGCGTCAGGCCATTATCGAGGGCCGCTACGGTGCGTTCGTGAACGACTGGATGAACAGCCCTGCGGCGGTGGATTACTAAGAGCGGCGCGGGCGCTTGCAGAGCGCGGGCAACGGCAAGGGGCGAGCGCCGGCCGGTCATCACGTTCGCTAACACTGTCTGCGCGACCGATGACCGATAGCTTGCAAGCACTTGATGCATCGTGGGTACCATACCGAATAGTTGATGTTCGGGCGGATGTTTGGCGCATGGCGTCGACCCCGCCCGTTTTTCTTTTTCTCGATAGGAGTATCCCATGATTAAGAATGAGAACGTCGAGGGCGAGCCAGCCTACGACGAGACGTACCGCCGCGGCCCCGTGGTCATGCGCGGTCCCATGATTCCCAAGGACAACACCTACGCCAACCTGCTGGCGCCCGAGGACTCGACCGACTGGCTGCATGCTGATCCGTGGCGCGTGCTGCGCATCCAGGCAGAGTTTGTCGATGGTTTTGGCGCGCTTGCCGAGCTTGGTCCTGCGGTGACCATCTTCGGTAGCGCCCGCACGCCCAAGACCGATCCGCTCTACAAGGCGGCGCGTACCGTCGGACGCAAGATCGCGCAACGTGGCGTGGCGGTCATCACCGGCGGCGGCCCCGGCATCATGGAAGCGGCCAACAGGGGAGCGGCAAGTGTCAACGGCAAGTCGGTCGGCTTGGGTATCGAGCTGCCGCACGAGCACGGGCTCAACAAATACGTGAACCTTGGCATGGACTTCCGTTACTTCTTTGTGCGCAAGACCATGTTCGTCAAATACAGCTCGGGCGCCATCGTGTTTCCTGGTGGCTTTGGTACGCTCGACGAGATGTTCGAGGTGCTCACGCTGGTACAGACGCACAAGGTCAAGCGCATGCCGCTCGTTTTGGTGGGAACCGAGTACTGGCAGGGCCTGTTCGACTGGCTCAACGGCCCGGTGATGGACGCCGGTATGATTAGCCCGCTCGATCCGGAGCTGGTGCACATCACTGACGACTTCAACGAGGCCGTCGACATTGCGCTCGGCGGGTTGATGTAGAGCAATCGTGCCCACAGCGACATGAATATGCATGGCAATCTGATGCTATCTAACGTCAGGTTGACATTTATATTGGGTATACTGACGTAAAAGACGAGGGCGAGGAGGTCGCGTATGTCTACTGCAACGGTTAAGCCTACGACGGTTCGCATCGAAGAGGGGCTCAAGGAGCAGGCGACTGAGTTCTTGGATTCGGTCGGCCTCAGCCTCAATTCCTATCTCAATCTTGCCGTTCGGCAGCTTGTAAATCAGCGAAAGATTCCTTTTGAGATTGTAGGAAGGGCGGAGGTGCCTAACGAGGCGACGAGGCGTGCCATGGTGATCGCCGAGGCTCATGAGTTGGGGATTTTGCCGGACGATAGCCCGTCATTCAACAACGCTGATGAGCTTATGACATTCCTCGATGAGGAATAGCGATGTTCGAGATTAAAGTCGAGGCTCAATTTAAGGCGGACTACAAACGAACGATGCGCATGCATCCGCAGCTAAAGAGTGAGTTTAAGGCGGCAGTCGCAGAGCTTGCAGCTCACGGCTTGCTTCCCGCGGAATATGGCGCCCATGAGCTTTCAAACCCGGGCGGAAACTACAACGGCCACATCGATTTCCACCTATCCGATGGCTTGGTCGACGTGGTCGTTCTCTACTTACCGCATAAGACTAATCCTGTGATCCGGCTGGTCAGAATGGGCTCGCATGAGGAGCTGTTCCAGGGCCCGCAGGCTGATTGCCGATTTCTAAGTTGCGGTGGAATAGGGATTGATTGACGGCTAATAAGTCAAAAACAGTCCCTATTTAACCGCAACTGCTGGGGGTACCCCGTTCGTCGCCGCGGCCTCCGGTTCCACTTTTCGCTGAATTTCGCTCAAAAGCTCGGCTGCGACTTCGCTGCTTTTGAAACGAATGCTGCAGTCTTCTTTCTTTGGGAAAGCCAGCAACGGAATAGCTCCGTACCAGACAGTTTCCTCGTCAATCACTGATGCGCACAGGCGTCCTTCGGCTTTGATGAGATAGTTGACGTTCATCTCGGCAAAAATCGCTTTCACGTCATCGCGTGGAGTTGAAGCAATAGAAATCTCAAGGGCAATTCCACGGGTAGCGGCATCCGCGAGTGCAGCGGCGAGCTTTTCAAGGCATGCGGCGGACGCGTAGGGTGCGGCAATAAAAATGCTTTTCGATGCGTTCTCGATGTCATTCGCTAAAGCCTCCACGGCTCTTGCCGACCTAACGAGGATATTTCGATCGTCCTGTCTGTTGTCGTTTGCCGCAAAGACTTTATATCCCAGCTTGGCGTAGGTCTTGAGCCTCTTTTGGTACATGCGCGCGAACATGGGTATCGACAGGTCAACATAGTCGAATATCTCAACCCGCTGTTTGCCCTCGTGGCTTCTGTGTAGCCTACCTGCCTGCTGCGTTATGCTGCCGTCCCAAGATATTGGAGTGGCAATGAGCAAAGTGTCAAGGTAAGACAGGTCGAAGCCCTCGCCCAGAAGACTTTCAGTTGCGACGATGATTCGATGCTCATGCTCAAAGCTGGGAAGACTCTTCAGTATTGCTTTTCTTTCTTTGGCGTCGATTTCTCCGGTTAAGAGTATGGGTTCGTGTCCACGGCTTTGAAGTAGCCTGCATAGCTCTTCGGCATGCTTTTTTCTTTTAGATAGCACAAGCGGATGCCGGCCGTTTGATGCGGCCTCGAGGGCGTCCTCGATAATTGCTTCGTTTCTCGCGGCGTGTACACACAGGAGATCGAGAATTTGGTTAAAGGATGCTCCTGGTTCGTAGGTGGGTAATCGAATTCCGGTGAAACGCGGTCTAACAATGCGCTGAATCCCCTGCTGGATTGCTTGCGTTTTTGGATCGACGACATAGCGAACCGGGCCGCAGAGCATCGAGAGTGCCCGCGTGAGTCCGTCCGAACGCTCGGGCGTTGCGGAAAGGCCATATACATATTTGGCAGGAGCGGACTTGAGGACAAGCTCAAGCTGTGGCGCGGCCGCATGGTGGCATTCGTCACAGATGATGAGACTGTAATCGCGAACAAACTCCTTGGCTAATGACTCGCCGGTTTGGGGATCCTTGCCGGATAGCGACTGGAATGAAGCAATGTCGATGAGACGGCTTATGGCGGTCTTGCCTCCTCCGATTTGCCCAATGAGCGGAGGCTGTCTTTTGCTGATTCGTCCCTTTGGGGTTCGGACGGGCTCTCTGTTGTCCGTGATGTCGAGAAATCGTTCGAGTTGGGATTTCCATTGGGCAATGAGCGCAGTTTTAGGAACGATGACGAGCGTTGGAAGACCAATGGCAGCAATAAGATAAGCTCCGATGACGGTTTTGCCGAACCCCGTCGGTGCGGACATGATCCCGTCTTCATAGCCGAGCATCTGTTCAGCGACAATTTGTTGTTCAGGGCGAAGAGTCCCTTTAAATGCCATCACAATTGGATTGCTCGACTTGCGTTTGTCTGAATAGTGGGCAGAAACGCCGGCTTCTTGAAGCAGCCGCTCAAGTTGAACCTTGCAGCCTCTGGGAATCGCGACGTAGCCATCTCTAAGTTCGCTGAGGTCTATGAACCGCGGTTTGCCGAATACCGATTGATGCATAGATTGTGCGCGGAAGAATTCTGGGTTGGCAAATGTTGCAAGCCTGCGGACTTCCATTTGAGCTGCGGGACTCAGAGATTTTTCGGGGATATAGAGCATATCGGCCTGCGTGACGGACAGCGATGACGGGAAGTCCCGCGGTGTGAGCGGGAGCCGCTTTCGCAGTCTCTGGGAATGTGGCACACCGGTGTTTGCCGCCGCAACAGCTGCTATTCCATGTGACCTATTTTCGATGCTCTCGATCAGATTTTGCACCGTCACGCGCGGGATTAACTGGATTTGCGAAAGGTAAAGCCATTGATCGGGAAAGGGCTCAAATTGCTCGTCAACAAATACGCTGTTCCCTTTTCGCTGCGCTTTTCCTTGAAAAGGCAGCGCTATGAGATTTCCAAAGCCGCCCTCAGGAATGGTGGACTGCGCGGGCAGCATTCGGTCAAATGCTTTGAAGGTGATTGTCTTGTTCAGTATCGCCGCTTCGGTGATAAGGCCGCTTCCAAAATCTCGTGCGGTCTTTGCGCTGACGAGCTCTAGGAAGAAAAACCAGACATGTGCGCCGTCGCCCGATCTCGATCGCTCGACTGCGACATCGATTCCGTGGCTTTTTGCGACATGTCGAATGGCATTCGTCGCTTCTTTCCAATCGGCTCCGTCAAAATCGATGACCAGGACTTTCGTGTTACTGTCTTTATCGAGCACATATTGGCCTATAACGTCTCGAAGCCTATCGTCATTGCCTCTGAAATGGGCGATGATCGCGGCATCGCTCAACTCGGGGAAGACGCGGCTGCTGCATTCCGTGCATTTGACTCTCTGGTGGCTTGCTTTGGGGCAAATGCCTGACTTCCACTCATTTGCGTAGACGGGCGTATAGCCGATTCCTCCGTCTTTTCTGCGGTACCCATGAGCGTAGACATCTTTGCGGCCAGAAAAGAGATTGCGGAAGAACTCGAGTTTGTCGCGCGCTGGGCTCGCACTGGTGACGATACCCTCGACCTGCGCCCGTCTATCGAAAGATGTGCCAGCTTTCTCCCATTCTTCCAGCGTTGTATAACGGATGTCTGGACCGTTGCCGCAGATGACGATTTGGCTGTGCGGCTCCGATACATGGGCGACGGTTTTCTTGAATTGGAATAGCGTACCCCCGATGAGGGCGTATTGATGCGTGACGGTGCTCATGTAAATGCCGTTCTTGTCGGAGTTCATTGAAATGAGGGTACGTTATTTTGATTTTTAAGGGACTCGACTCTGATTTTGGTTCGGTGATAGCGGAGTACAGCTCCGTGAGTGGTGTTTGGCTGATGTCAAAATGTGCGGTAGCTGTTGCTGAATGGGTTTTGGCGGCCATGAGGTGGGCTGGAGGCGCAGGAAACTATCCTCGAATAGACCCTGTGGGCAAAAAATGGCAAATATGAGTACTGTGGTTTGAGCGGTAACATATCATCTGGAAAGTATTTAAGACCAATCGATTCGGATTGGATATAATCAACCCTCTAAACATGGCGATTCGGGACTTTATGACGCTCGGAATTGGCGGAAGATGGCAAATTCAGCCAGATTTCGCTGTTACTAAACTGGTAACAGTACTCATATTTGCCATTTTTTGCCCAGAGGGTATCGCAAGGGGGTTGGACAAAGCATCGATCGCCGCCAATTTCTCGATTGGCTGGTTGGGCGGCAATGAAGTTGCGGCGTAATGGGAAGCGTTTCGCGGCCTTTTGGCTAAAACGGCCCCTTTTCCGCCGCGACTCCTAAAAAGACGCCGGCGCGCCTTGAGTTGCGGCGCGTCGGCGTGATGGCTTTGTTGTGGCTGGGTGTACTTCGGTTGTTCGACGGCTTTGGCATGTCCGATCTTGCCAGGCAAGCCTTTGTTACCGTTTAACGTTTGCCCAGATAAAACCTGCCAAAATAAACCTGTCCCTAATTGGCAGGTTGGTAGCGGGGGCAGTAGCTGATGGCGATGGCATCGACGCCACGTGGGTGGCGATGGTGCAGCCGATGGGGCCGGTGCCGGCGTCCACGTAGTCCTGGCCTGCGAGCGCTTGACTGACGAGCTCCTGCTCCTCGGCGGCGCCGGTCGTGAGCACGCGCACGCTGGAGCCCGGATGCTCGGCCAAAAATGCGAGGCAATCGGCCATGGTGTTGGCGACGATGCGCTTGGCGCCGCGGCCCTTTTTGATGGCCTTGATCTCGCCCGATTTCCACTCCGGCGAAACGGCCAGGCGAATGTTGAGCATCTGCGTGAGCTGGCCGGCGAGCTTGGGTGCGCGGCCGTTCTTAACGAGGTTCTCGAGCGTGCGGGGAATCAGCAGCAGGTGGGCGTCGGGCAGCGTCGCGCGGATCTGCGCCTCGGTCTCGTTCAGGCTGCGGCCGTCCTCGCGCATGGCCAGTGCGTACTCCACCAGTAGGCCCTCGGCACCCGAGCCGGTGCGCGAGTCGATGCAGCGCACGTCGAGCTCGTGCGTTTCGGCCGTCAGGCTGGCGTTGGCATAGCAGGCGGACCACTCGCTGCACAGCGAGATAAAGATGGCGCTGTCGTGGCCGTCGGCGAGCACGCGATCAAAGAGCGCCTTGAACTCGCCGGCGCTCGGCTGCGAAGTGTGCGGCAGCTGCTCGGAGCCGGCCATGCGCGCGACGTACTCCTGGGCGGTAATTTGCACCTGGTCGAGCAGGTCCTCGCCCTCGATAATCACATGCAGCGGGATCACGTAAATGCCGAGCTCTTGGGCGCGGGCGGGGGAGATGTCCGACGTGGAGTCGGTTATGATGGCAAAAGACATAATTGCACCTTTCGTTGGGGCGCCTGCGCGCCGCCTTCTGAGAGCAAAGTGCGACAAGTATAGTTGAGTCGTTCCACATTACTAGGTTCAATTGTTGAATAGTCAACAGTTTGAAGTGTCGGTGTGGAAATCGTCAACTGGGGAAGAGGAATGCCGATGGAGGCGCTGGAGATATGCAAGCGGCCGGTCGTGCTGTTCGATTTTGACGGCACGGTGGCCGATACGGGCCGGGCGGTGATGACCTCGACGCGCAAGACGCTGGCTGCGCGCGGGTTTTCGGAGGCGCAGATGGGTGACCTGCGCTGCATGATCGGGCCGCCCTGTGGAAGAGCTTTCACGACTTTTACGGCTTTACGCGCGAGGAGTCGCTTGTGGTGGCCGACGAGTACCGCGCTTTTTTTGATGAGCTGGGACCGGAGGAGTATCCCGTGTTCGCTGGGGTCCCCGAGTTGCTGGATGGGTTGGCCGCCCGGGGCAAGCGTATGGCCGTGGCGACGTCGCGCATGGAGGCAAAGTGCATCGACATGGTACGTGAGCTCGGGCTTTCTCAGTTTGAAGCGGTGGTTGGCATGAATCCGCCTCAGGGCGCGAGACCAAGGCCGATTCGGTCCGCGATGCCCTGGCAGAGCTCGGCGCGACTGCCGACGAGGCCGTGATGATCGGCGATCGCTTTAACGACGTCGAGGGCGCGCACGCGATGAGCGTGCCGTGCATTGGTATCTATTCGGGCGCGGCGGCGCCGGGCGAGCACGAGGCGGCGGGTGCCGATGCAGTGGTGCACTCGGTGGCCGAGCTTGCTAAACTTTTCGCTATATAAGTATGTGATGTGAGGGACGGGCGTACCCGTCGCTCATTGGTAAGGAGGTCGTCCATGAATCAGGTGGAGCAGAGCGTTAGCGAGTATGTTGACGAGGTCTGGGAAGATGTCGTCGCCGATATCGAACAACTGGTGAGCTATCCGTCCGTGGCCGTTGCTGCCAATGCAGAGCCCGGTGCGCCGTTTGGCCGCCCGGTCCGTGATGCGCTCGATTGCGCGCTCGGCATTGCGCAAAAGCTCGGCTACCAGACGAGCGACGACGAGGGCTATGTGGCATTGCCGATATCCCGGGTCGCGGCGACAAGCAGCTCGCGACCATCTGCCACGTAGACGTGGTGCCCGCCGGCCCCGGCTGGAACACCGACCCGTTTGCGATGGAGCGCCGCGAGGGCTGGCTGCTCGGCCGTGGCGTGATCGACGACAAGGGCCCGGCGGTGTTGTCGCTTTATGCCGGCGCGTACCTGCTCAAGTACGGCATTGTGCCGCGCTATACCTTCCGCGCGCTGCTGGGCTGCGATGAGGAAGTGGGCATGTCCGACGTTCACCATTATCTGGAGAACCACGCAGACCCCGACTTTTTGTTTACGCCCGATGCCGAGTTCCCGGTCTGCAATGCCGAGAAGGGCCAGTTTGGGGCGACATTTGTGAGCTCCAAGATCGACGGCGGGCGCATTGTGTCCTGGAGCGGTGTCGAGGCGAGCAACGCTATTCCGTCGCAGTCTATCTGCGAGCTTGCGATTGCCGCCGATGAGCTGCCGGCGCCGGTCGAGAACGCCGACCGCCTGGAGATCACGACGCTCGATAGCGGGCATGCGCAGATTTTCGCCCACGGTATTGGCGGCCACGCTTCGATGCCTGAGGGCACCATCAACGCCGTCGGCCTGATCGTGGCGTATCTGCGCGAGGCTGAGGACGCGTTTGGTGCACGCGATGAGCGCCTGCTGACGCCTGCCGAGCACGAGTTTGTCAAGTTTTTGGCCTTTGTGCATGCGGACGCCTATGGCCGCGGCCTGGGTATCGACGCGACGAGCCCGGCGTTTGGCCCGCTTACCTGCAACGCTGGCGTCATTCGCGTGGCGGATGGCCACATTGAGCAGGTCATCGACGTGCGCTTCCCCGATAGCACCAGTGCCGATACCATCTGCGAGCAGCTCGAGCCGCTCGTGGGCCGCTTTGGTGTGACGTATCGCGTGGGTCGTGCCAAGGTGCCGTTCTCAGTTTCGGCCGACGATCCGGCCGTGAAGGCGCTTATTGATACCTATAACGAGTTTACGGGCAAGCATGCTGAGCCCTTCGCCATGGGCGGTGGCACGTACGCGCGCAACTTTGCCCGCGCCGTGTCGTTTGGCCCCGAGGAGACCGGTCTTGAGCTGCCCGCGTGGGGCGGCCAGATGCACGGCCCCAACGAGTGCGCCAGCGAGGAACAGCTCAAGCAGGCGCTCAAGATTTATATCGTGGCAATCCTGCGCCTCAACGAACTCGAGCTGTAGGGCTTCCCCAGGCACCCGACCTTGCCCCTCAAACCGTCGCTTGCGTACCAAAGTACGCGGCGCTCCTCTTTCGGGGCAATCTCGGGCACCTGGGAAACCCCTATATCCTGCTTGGATACAAACCTGCATTACGAGCCCGGTGCTTCGGCCCGGGCTTTTTCTGTTGCGGTGGGGCAGTCATTGGGGACGTTCTTAAATGACTAGTCAAACAAGACTGTCCCCAATGACTACTTTCCTCTGGTGTAAAAGGTGCGCCATGTTCGGCGCTGGATTGTTATCCGTTTGTAAAGGCTGGGTAGAGCTTGCGGTAAGGGCCTATCAAATGCCCGTAAGAAACCGCAGTTGGCGCAGCCGCTGCCCGGTCGGGGCCGTATCGTTCCTTTCAGCAAAGCGGGCAGGGTGCCCGCGAGTCGCATGTATGAAAGGAAGATCATGCTCGATCAGGCTTATTCTCGTCGTCAGTTCCTCGGCCTCGCTGGTGGTCTTGCCAGCATCGTCGGTCTCGGTCTCGTTGGTTGTGGCGGCTCCGGCGCATCCGACGCCGCCGCCAAGGGTAGCGCCGCCGCCGAGTCCGTCTCCGGCGAGGTGACCTACGACGGCGCCTCTTCGTTCCAGGCTCTCGTCGAGGCCGCGGCCGAGAAGTTCATGGACGCCAACCCCGACGTCTCCGTCTCCGGTTCGGGCAACGGTTCGGGCAAGGGCCTGACCGCTGTCGCCGCCGGCACCGTCACCATCGGTAATTCCGATGTCTTCGCCGAGACCAAGCTCGAGGCCGATCAGGTCAAGAACCTCGTCGATCACGAGTCGCCGTCGTGGGCATGGGCCCCGTCGTCTCCAAGAACGTGACAGTCGACGACCTGACCCTCGAGCAGCTCAAGGGCATCTTCTCCGGCCAGATCACCAACTGGAAGGAGGTCGGCGGCGACGACGCCAAGATCGTCGTTCTCAACCGCAAGGCCGGCTCCGGCACCCGCGCCACCTTCGAGGCCGCCGTCTTTGGCGACGAGGCCGTCGACTTTAAGGGCGACGCCGAGCTCGACAAGTCCGGCGATGTCCAGACTCAGATGGGCAGCACCGACAACGCCATCTCCTACCTTGACTTCTCGCACTTCGATGACTCCAAGTTCAACGCCATCATGGTCGAGGGCGTCGAGCCCAAGAGCACAAACGTCACCGACGACTCCTTCAAGATCTGGGCGACCGAGCACATGTACTGTGCTAAGGACGCCGACGAGGCCACCACGGCCTTCCTGAAGTTCATGCTTTCCGACGACGTCCAAGGCAAACTCGTCGAGGAGCAGGGCTTTATCCCCGTCTCTGCCATGAAGGTCGTCAAGGACGCCAGCGGCAAGGTCTCCACTAAATAGGTAATCGCCCCGGAAAGGTTTGCAATGGCAAAACAGCTGCCAAAGCGCGACCTTGAGAACGTGGGCCTGGGCGTCACGGGCGCGTGCGTAGCGCTCGTGACGCTTGTTGTTGCCGCGCTCATCTTTATGGTCGCCCAAAAGGGTCTCTCGGCTTTTCTCAAGGACGGCGTTTCGGTCGTCGAGTTCTTTACCGGCACCAAATGGGACCTGGCCAACACGGCCGAAAACGGCCTGCCCTACACCGGCGCCCTGCCCCTGATCGTCACCTCGTTTGCGGTCATGGCGCTCTCCACGCTCATTGCGCTGCCCATCGCCATCGGCTCTGCCATCTTTGCGGTCGAGATCCAGCCTAAGTTTGGGTCCAAGGTCTTTCAGCCGCTTATTGAGCTTTTGACCGGTATTCCCTCGGTCGTTTTTGGCCTAATCGGCTTTCACGTGGTCGTCGGCCTTATGAAGAGCGTTTTCCACGCGAGCACGGGCCTGGGTATCTTGCCCGGCGCCATCGTGCTAGCCGTCATGATCTTGCCGACGATGACCACGCTTTCGGTCGATGGCCTGCGCGCCGTGCCCAGCAGCTATCGCCAGGGTTCGCTTGCGCTGGGCTACACCCGCTGGCAGACCATCTGGCACGTGTACTTAAGTCCGCCATGCCGTCGCTCATGACCGCAGTCATCCTTGGCATGACCCGCGCCTTTGGCGAAACGCTCGCCGTGCGCATGGTCATCGGCGGTATTGAGGCCATGCCGACGTCGCTGCTGTCGCCGGCGTCGACCATCACCACCACGCTCACCACGTCCATGGCGGTCTATGCCGAGGGTTCGGCCCAGGACGACGTCCTGTGGGCACTCGGTCTGCTGCTGATGGGTATGAGCCTCATCTTTATCCTGATCATCCATCTCATTGGCCGCAAGGGGGCGAAGGCTCGTGGCTAGCATGCGCATCCACATCGACGAGGCGAGACTCGGGCTTGTCCAAAAGCAGGACCGCATCGCCACGGGCGTGCTGACGGCGATTGTCGCCATCGTCATGCTTATCGTCGTCTCCATGGTGGCCTACATCCTGTTCGAGGGTATCTCGACGCTGTTCCAGCCGGGCTTTCTCACGCAGCCCGCACGCGCCAACGGAACGCAGGGCGGCGTGCTCTACCAGCTGTTCGACTCGTTCTATCTGCTGCTGATCACCCTGATCATCTCGGTGCCCATCAGCCTGGGCGGCGCGGTCTTTTTGGTTGAGTACGCGCCCGATGGGCCTATTCGCGACATCGCCTCGACCGCCATCGAGACGCTGTCCTCGCTGCCCTCCATTGTCGTAGGCATGTTCGGCTTTCTGGTGTTCTCGGTGCAGCTGGGCTGGAAGTACTCCATCATCTCCGGCGCCGTCGCGCTCACCATGTTCAACATCCCCATCCTGGTGCGCGTGATTCAGCAGGCGCTCGAGGACGTGCCGCAGGCCCAGCGCGATGCGTGCCTGGCCATGGGCCTCACTCGCTGGGAGGCCACACTGCACATCCTGATTCCCGAGGCCATGCCCGCCATCGTGACCGGCATCGTGCTTTCGGCCGGCCGCGTGTTTGGCGAGGCCGCGGCGCTGCTCTTTACCTCGGGCATGAGCTCGCCGGTTCGCCTGAACTTCTTGAGTTTTAACCTGTCGAGCCCCACCTGCGCCTGGAACGTGTTCCGTCCCGGCGAGTCGCTGGCCGTGCACATCTACAAGATCTATGGCGAGGGCAGCCCCGAGGCCCAGCAGATCGTCTGGGGCATCGCGGCACTGCTGATGATTTGCGTGCTGCTGTTTAACGTAGTCGCCCGTATCGTGGGCAAGCAACTGGCAAGGAAGATGACGGCCGAATGAGCGAGATGAACACAACGCCCGCAACCGAGGCGGCATCGTCCGACACCCAGGACTTTTTGTCGAGCGTGGGGGAGAGCGAGAAACGTGTTCGCGTGAGCGGCAAGGCCGTGAGCGACGAGGTCGTGGTCTCCACCAAGGACGTCAACGTGTACTATGGCGACCACCATGCGCTGCACGATGCGTCGCTCGACTTTCACAAGGGCGAGATCACGGCGCTCATCGGGCCTTCGGGCTGCGGCAAGTCGACCTTTTTGCGCAGCCTCAACCTTATGAATCGCGAGATTCGCGGCTGTCGCGTGGAGGGCGAGATCAACTACCGCGGCCGCAACGTGAACACCAAGACCGAGAACACCTACGAGCTGCGTCGGTCCATTGGCATGGTGTTCCAGCAGCCAAACCCGTTCCGCAAGTCCATTCGCGACAACATTACGTTTGCGCCCAAGCGCCACGGCATCACCGACCGCGACGAGCTCGACCGCATGGTCGAGGAGAGCTTGCGTGGCGCCGCGCTGTGGGACGAGGTCAAGGACAAGCTGGACAAGAGCGCCTACGCGCTTTCGGGCGGCCAGCAGCAGCGTTTGTGCATCGCGCGCACGCTTGCGCTCAACCCCGACGTAATCCTGTTTGACGAGCCCTGCTCGGCGCTCGACCCCATCTCGACGCTGGCGATCGAGGACCTCATGTCGTCGATCGTGGCCGACCGCGCCATCGTCATCGTGACGCACAACATGGAGCAGGCGTCGCGCGTTTCCAACCGCACGGCGTTTTTCTACATGGGCGATATGGTCGAGTACGACGAGACCGACGAGATTTTCCAACGGCCCAAGGATAAGCGGCTGAATGATTACCTCACCGGCATGTTCTCCTAGTCCGGGACATGCTTGAGGCCCGCGGCGGCCACGGTTGCCGCGGGGCTGATTGGAGAGGCGGGTCATCTCTTGCGGGAGATGGCCCGCCTTTTTGCGTCGCGTGCTGGTGCGCTTGCCCAAAACCACCACAAAGGTGCCTGTCCCCTTTGTGGTGGTTTTCGCTATCATGGACAACGTTGAATTTCTACGAAGGAGCAGGGCATATGGCGATTCTTTTGGGATGCGATTCCGTCAGCCTAGAGTTTCCCACCAAGCATATTTTCGATAGCGTGACGCTCGGCGTGGGCGAGGGCGACCGCATTGGTATTGTCGGTAAAAACGGCGACGGCAAGTCGACGCTGCTGAGCGTGCTCGCCGGCACGCTGGAGCCCGATGACGGACGCGTGACGCACCGCCGCGGCACCACGATCGGTCTACTCGGCCAAAAGGATCAGCTTGTCGACACCGATACCGTGCATCATGCCGTTGTGGGCGACACGCCCGAGTACGAGTGGGCGTCGAGCCCCCGTACGCGCCAGATCCTCGCCGGCCTCATTAGCGATGTGCCCTGGGAGGGCATGGTAGGCGAGCTCTCGGGCGGTCAGCGCCGCCGCGTGGACCTCGCGCGCCTGCTGATCGGCGACTACGACGTGCTCATGCTCGATGAGCCCACCAACCACCTGGACATGCGCACCATCAACTGGCTTGCACGCCATCTTAAGGCCCGCTGGCAGCGCGGTCAGGGCGCGATGCTCGTGGTCACGCACGACCGCTGGTTCTTGGACGAGGTCTGCACCAGCATGTGGGAGGTCCACGACGGCCAGGTCGATCCCTTCGAGGGCGGTTACTCCGCATATATCCTGCAGCGCGTGGAGCGCGACCGCATGGCCGCCGTTACCGAGGAGCGCCGTCGCAACATGGCGCGCAAGGAGCTCGCGTGGCTGAGCCGCGGCGCCAGGCGCGTTCCACCAAGCCCAAGTTTCGCGTTGAGGCTGCTCGCGAGCTGATCGCCGACGTACCGCCCGTGCGTGACGAGCTGGAGCTCAAGCGCCTTGCCGTGAGCCGCCTGGGCAAGCAGGTTATCGATGTGGTCGACGTGGATGCCGGCTATGCGGATACCGATGGTGCGCCCAAGCAGGTGCTCACCGATGTGACCTGGCTCATCGGCGCGGGCGACCGCTATGGTCTTTTGGGCGAGAACGGCGCCGGCAAGTCGACCTTGCTCGACGTGATCCAGGGCAAGATTGAGCCCACGCGCGGCCGTGTGAAGATTGGCCAGACGGTGCGCTTTGGCGTTCTGTCGCAGCAGCTCGAGGAACTCGAGCCCTACATGGGTGACACGATCCGCGAGGTGCTCGGCAACTATAAGAAGTACTACGTCATTGACGGCAAGGAGACTTCACCCGAGAAGCTCTGCGAGCGTCTGGGCTTTACGACGCAGCAGCTCTGGAGCCGCATCGGCGATCTTTCGGGCGGCCAGCGCCGTCGCCTGTCGCTGCTGCTGACGATCCTGGACGAGCCCAACGTGCTCATCCTGGACGAGCCCGGCAACGACCTGGATACCGACATGCTGGCGATTGTCGAGGACTTGCTGGACGGCTGGCCCGGCACGCTGATTCTGGTGACGCACGACCGCTTTTTGATGGAGCGCGTGACTGACCAGCAGTGGGCGCTGCTCGATGGCCATCTGACGCATATGCCTGGCGGCGTCGACCAGTACCTGCGTCTGTGCAACGCCACCGCCGAGGGCGAGCCTGTGGGTGCGCCGAGCGCCAAGACCGGTACGTTCGACACCGGCGCCGCGGCGGCTGCGGCCGAAAAGCCCAAGACGAGCGGCCAGCCCAATGGCCTTTCCAACGCCGAGCGCCAGAAGCTCCGCCGCGAGGTGAGCTCGCTCGAGCGCAAGATGGAGACGCAGCGCGCCCGCGTGGAGGAGGCCGAGGCCGCCATGGCCCAGGTCGATCCCACCAACTACACGGCGCTGGGCGAGCAGCAGGCAAAGATCGACGAGGCCCATGCCGCCATGGACGAGCTGGAGATGGCGTGGCTCGAGGCGAGCGAAAAGCTCGAGGGCGAGGAGTAAACGAGGATGATCAAAGCCGCGTTTTTCGATATCGACGGCACGCTGCTGAGCTTTAAGACCCATCGGATTCCGGCGTCGGCGCAGCAGGTGCTCGACAGCTTTCATGAGCAGGGGATCGCGTGCGTGATCGCCACGGGCCGTCCGACCTACCAGATGCCGGATTGGCTGTTCGACTTGGGCTGGGATGCGTACATTACGCTCTCGGGCCAGCACTGTTTTGATGCCGAGGGCGTCTACCGTAGCTGCCCGATTGACCCGGACGACGTTGCGGTGATTGTGGACCAGGTGGCCGAGGGGTGCTACGACTCGCTGTGCATGCAGGGCGAGAACTCCTTTGTGAACTGCCTGTCCGAGCGCGTGGTGACGGCCGGCAGCAACGCGGGAATCGTCTACCACAAGGAGCCGTTTGAGCACGCTTTTGACGCGCCGGTCTACCAGTTTTGCGCGTTTGTGGACCCGGCCGACGAGCATATCGTGGCCGACGCGGTGTCGCATTCGCTCACCACGCGCTGGTGCGACCTGTTCTGCGACATTATCCCCGCCAACGGCGGCAAGGACTTGGGCGTGGCGGCGACGCTGGAGCGCCTGGGTGTCGACGCGAGCGAGGCGATCGCCTTTGGCGACGGCGAGAACGACCTGTCGATGTTTTCTGCCGTGGGCACGAGTGTGGCCATGGGTAACGCGCAGGAGACCGTGAAGGCCGCAGCGACCTACGTGACGACCGCCGTGGACGACGACGGCATCTACAACGCCGCCAAACACTTTGGCCTGCTGTAGCTGCGGATTCGGCATCTGGGGACGTTCCTTTTCTGCCGGCAGCTGGGGACACTCCTTGCGGGGCGTCCCCATTTTGTTTTCGTCCCGCATGTTTTGTGAAACACGGCTAACTTTTTGGTCAATGCAGTAAGACATGGTCAACTTTTGCGGTAAAGTAAGCCAAGGAAAGTATCCAAAGGCTAACTAGCAATCATCGCGAAAGGCGGCCCATGGCCCTACGTGAATCCGGAGAAGACTATCTCGAATCGATCTACGTTCTGTCGCAGCGCCAAGGCACGGTGCGCTCAATCGACGTCGCCGAATACCTGGGCGTGACCAAGGCGAGCGTTTCCAAGGCCATGGCGACGCTGGAAAGCAACGGCTATGTCGAAATGGGCAAGCGCGACGTTCATCTGACGGAGCGTGGTCTGGAGGTCGCTCGCCAAATGTGGGAGCGTCACTGCTTTTTCGTGGGGCTGCTGGAGGATGCGGGTGTTTCGGCTGAGGTCGCGTCGCAAGAGGGCTGCCACATGGAGCACTGCCTGAGCGAGGAAAGCTTTGAGAAGCTGAGGGCGATGCTGGGACGGGACAGCGACCGGGACCAGTAGCCCCGCCAACCAAGTCCAACTCAGACAAGGAACCCCGCCACCAAGCGATGCCCAAGAACCGCCAGCAACGTTACCGCAGGCCGGGACCGGGCTTGGTTTTTGAAAACACTCCGCAGACCAGAAGCGCCCGTTCGTAGCTCCGAAGGAGCAGAACGGGGGCGCTTCATTGGTCGAGGACGTTTTCAAAACCAAGCCCGGTCCGGCCGGAGGGACCACAGGCGCTACAGGTTCTTGACACCCATCGCGCGCATGGCGTTCAGGATGGCGATGATCGCCACGCCCACGTCGCCAAAGACGGCAAGCCACATGTTGGCGATGCCCAGCGCTGCCAGCACCAAAATCAGCAGCTTAATACCCAGCGCAAAGATGATGTTCTGCCAAACAATCGCCATGGTCTTGCGTGCTACGCGGATCGCACGGGAGATGTTGGACGGTTTGTCATCCATGAGCACCACGTCGGCGGCCTCAATCGCGGCGTCGGACCCCATGGCGCCCATGGCAATGCCCACATCGGCGCGCGTAAGCACGGGCGCATCATTGATGCCGTCGCCCACAAAAGCGAGCTTGCCCTTGCCGCTTTCGGCCGCGAGCAGCGCTTCAACACGCTCGACTTTGTCGCCCGGCAGCAGCTGCGCATGGAACTCGTCGAGACCCAACTGTTCGGCTACGGACGCAGCCACTTCCTCGCGGTCACCCGTGAGCATGACGGTGCGCTTGACGCCGGCGGCGTGCAGGTCGCGGATCGTCTGCTCGGCATCGGCCTTAACGGTGTCTGCAATCACGATGTGGCCGGCATACGCACCGTCCACGAGCACGTGGAGGATGGTACCGACGACCTCGCAATTGGGAGCGTCGATACCGGCCGCAGCAAGCATCTTGGCGTTGCCGACGACGACGTGCTTGCCATCGATGGTCGCTGTCACGCCATGGCCCGCGTCGTTGGCGGAGTCGCTCACGCGCTTGGGGTCGACCTCGCCCTGGAAGGCGTTGCGTACCGACTGCGCGATGGGGTGGTCGGAGAATGACTCGGCGAGGGCTGCGACTTCAAGCAACGATTGCTCGGTATAGCCTGCCTCGGGGTGCACCGCGACCACCGAGAACGTGCCGTTGGTGAGGGTGCCCGTCTTGTCAAAGACGACGGTGTCCACGTCGGCGAGCGCCTCGAGGTAGTTAGAACCCTTGATGAGAACGCCCAGCTTGGACGCGCCGCCAATGCCGCCAAAGAAGCTCAGCGGCACGCTGATCACGAGCGCGCACGGGCAACTGACGACCAGGAAGGTCAGGCCGCGCAGGATCCAGTCGGACCAAGCGCCAGTCACCAGGCCGCCGCCAAGCGCGAGCACCGCGGCCGCGCCGGTGACGGCGGGCGTGTAGACGCGGGCAAAGCGCGTGATGAAGTTCTCGGTGTGCGCCTTCTTTTCGCTGGCATTCTCTACGAGCTCCAGGACGCGCGCAACGGTGGACTCGCCAAACGGCTTGGTGGTACGCACGCGGATGAGGCCCGTCATGTTGATGCAGCCGCTGATGATATCGTCGCCGGACTTGGCGGGGCGGGGGACCGACTCGCCCGTGAGCGCGGCGGTGTCGAGCTGGGTTTCGCCCTCGACGATGATGCCGTCGATAGGCACGCGCTCGCCGGGCTTGACGACGATGACGGTGCCGACGGTGATGTCATCGGGGAAGACCTGCTCGAGCGTGCCGTCGGTCTGCTCGACGTTAGCGTAGTCGGGCGCGATGTCCATCATGGCACTGATCGACTTGCGGCTCTTGCCCACAGCGTATGCCTGGAACAGCTCGCCGACCTGGTAGAACAGCATGACGGCGGCGCCTTCGGCCATGTGCGGGTCGGTATCGGGGAAGAGCACCATGGCAAACGCGCCGATGGTCGCGACTGCCATGAGGAAGCTCTCGTCGAGGCCTTGCCGCGGCGGATGTTATTGAATGCCTTTTGCAGTACGTCGTAGCCGGCAATCAAAAACGGCACGAGGAACAGCACAAAGCTGGCGTAGATGTTGCCGGCTCCCCAAATGCGATAGTGAGGGCGCCGAGCTCGTCGAGGGCATAAACAACGGCAAAAATGCCCAGTGCTACCAGGATGCGGTTGCGCTTATGCTCAAGGGACTCTTTCTTCTTGCGCTTCTTCTTTTTCTTTTTGGGATCGGCGGCTGTCATGATTCAAACCTCTCATTTGAGTTTATGAACACTCGCTCATATAATTTCGCGAGCAAAGGCCGCGGCAAGCGCGGCCTCGCAGGTCAACGTATGCGCGGGTTAGAGAATGATCTCGCAGTCCGGCTCGGCGTCGGCGGTGAACTCAACGACGCGGTCCAGGACCTCGTCGAACTTGGCGTCGTCGGCCTCGAGCGTCAGCTTCTGGGTCATAAAGTTGACCGAAACGGACTTGACGCCCTCGAGCTTGGCAAGTTCGTCCTGAAGCTCGCGCGCGCAGTTGGCGCAATCGATCTCGTCGAGCTTGAACTGCTTTTTCATGGTGGGTTCCTTTCCCTGTGTTAGCGGTCTGGGTGCCGGCCGCGCTGATACCGTGGTTGATTGCTATTCGCAGATATGGCTCATGCCCTGGTTAAGCATGGTGTAGACGTGATCGTCGGCGAGCGAGTAGAGAATGTTGCGGCCGTCGCGGCGGAACTTGACCAGGTGCGACTGCTTAAGCGTGCGCAGCTGGTGCGATACTGCCGACTGCGAGGTTGCGGTCGCTTCGGCGATGTCAGCCACGCAGAGCTCGCGGCCCATGAGGGCATAGAGGATCTTGATGCGTGTGGTGTCGCTGAAGACCTTGAACAGGTCGGCCAGGTCGTACAACAGCTCCTCGTCGGGAAGGTCCTCGGGCGAGCAGGTGGTGGGGACGATCGGCTCGGTGGCCTCGATGCCAGTCTTTGTTTCATCAGCGTGGCTGCTCATTGCAACATCCTTTCATATGAACATGCGCTCATATAATTTACTTCCGATTATATGAGCGCATGTTCATATGTCAATACAATTTACGTTAATTTCGATGACTGCTTGCCGCCTCTGCGATTTTCTGCGGGTTGGGAGACATCGACGCAATGCTCGCCAACATATTTCGAGATGTTCGGCCAGCATGCTAAGAAAGCCACCTTGAGAAGCATTAGAACTGTTCATATTTGTACTTTATCGTGTTAAATACCGCGAGAATCAGTTCTTCCTCTACGGGAGTTCCTGCAGAATCAGTTTTATCTAAAGTTATATTGAGCATTGCTGCAGCCAATCTGGCACATCGGTGGCCGAATAAGTCGAAAAATGTAGGTGGACATCCGCAGAGATCGCCTTTAGAAGAGCGAATTCTCAATTAGATCAATAATCGTGTCGTCTTCCGTGCGGTTTTCATCGATTTTTGCGAACATGTCGCATTCCCAAGGCCCATTGATTTCCTCAGCAAGGGCCCCGACGTGTTGCATGTCGTCGGGTTCTGGCACATCGTTGATGCTCGGGTCATCAGCTTGCGGATATTGGCTTACAATTTCGCGCTTGGCGGCCTCTTCTTCTTTGAGTGTCTCCAGGACGCGGCGACCGTATTCGAAGTAGCGCCGCAAGACAAATTGACGAAGAGTTTCTTGCAGGATGGCGAAGTTATCCGGGAGTCGACCGGGCCATATCTTCTCGCGAATGCGAATCGCTTCCATGACCCGCCTAAAAGCGGACTGCTTGAAAAACGAATGACGACTAACTGTGATAACGGCATATCCCATGTTTCGCAGCGTGTTTCGGCGTTCCTCGTCAATTGATTGCTGTTCGGGCTCGTCGTGGTAAAAGCCGTTGTATTCGATATCGGTCATCGAATTTTCGAGCAGCGCGTCGAGGTAGAAAACCGTCCGTCGCGTTAGGGCGGCGTATCTTTTGGGGACTGGGATCGGATAGTCCGTTTTGATAGCGCGTATGGCTAAGCCACCCATTGACTTGGGCATTGTCAGCATCATGACAAACGCCGTTTCGAGTGGGGAGCGACAGCCTTCGCGTACATAAGAAAGTGCCTTAAGTGCTTTATTAGATCCACGATACCCCGATGCCTCTGAAAAGAAGGCTCTGAGCTCTTCAACGCTGGTTAGGGCTGGGCGCTCGCGATATTGAGTTTCGTCGGACGTTCCAAGCGCGTAGGAGCCGCAGATTTCAAAGTAATACTCAACGAGCTCCGAAAGGTTGAGGTCGGCTGCTGCTTCTAACGCGCACAGCTTGATATCGACGATGTAGACGTTCGGCTCGAGTTCTAGGTAGCTTTCTGCATCAAACGTATAGCGCGTGCAGTGGCAGATGCAGCCCTTGCGGTGCCTTTTGGCATTATTGGAAAACGTCAGCACATGGATGCTTTCAGAATCGACATTCTTTCTGTTGAGCCATGCTCGCGCCGCTTCCAGGTTGGACGTGGTCGGCGCAGACACCTTGATCTTTTCCATAGATATGGGATCGGTCGCGTGGCTTGCGAGCGAGTTGACTGTTTGGTATACAGCGCGTGCCGTGGTATGTGACAGAACGATTCCCATACGCGCATGATGGCATAGCGGACGCCATATACGCTCGAAACTTCGGGCAACGGTATTGGGGCGCGGCTTATCTTCTGCGAACGGTGGGTTTTTGAGCTGTCGTATTGAGGGGGGCAGCTTCGGCTGGGGAGGTTTCTGTCGGCCGCCCCATTTTGGTGAACTTTAGTTGCGGATTCGTAGCTTCTAAGCGTTTTTGCCGACCGCTCAGATGCCTCACCAACATAATTTGAGTTATTCGGCCTTATCCTATACGAATGGTGCGATCGCAACGTCCTATTCGAATTGATTCAGGTAGATTTATGGGGCTTGGTTGCGAAATTGGGGCGACTATAGCGCTCGATTGCGGTTCAAGGGGCCTCGACTAGTGGTTCAGCTGGCCGAACAACTCGAAAAAAGTAGGTGGGCCAACCTGCCGACTATGTGAAGCACGCGAATTTGCTCGTTTTGATGCAAACTAGGGTGCAGCCATAAGACTGCGCCCTAGTTTACTGCGTGCCGGTGCCTCCAGACGGATTGCACTGTGCTGGCAGGCGCTCCCGCAGATGGATCGGTTATTTCGCGAATAGGTTCTTGAGGTTGAACTCGGCCTGTACCGTGCGGAGCATGAGGTCGGTGTCGTCCAGACCCAGATGCTGCTCGTTGGCGTCGGGCGCGAGGGTGCCGCGACGGCGTGCCCAGTTCTCGAGCGCGGCGGGGGCGGACTCGCGGGGGAGCGAGCGCACGTCGGCGTCCAGGCTGCGGCAGATCTGGCGCGAGTCGATGACGATGATCTTACCCGCGCGGCGTGCCTCGGCGTAACCGTCCAGGTGAATCTTGAACCAGCTGTCCTCAAAGGCGGCGTTATGCGCCATGTACGGGTACTTCTTCATAAGCTTGAGCAGCTGCTTTTGCAGCTCCTTGTTCTCGCGGAAGGGCGTTTTGCCGTCGATGTCGTCCCAAGTAATGTGGTGGATATTCGACAGCGGCACATCTTCGCCGCGGTAGATGTCGGGCAGGCCGCAGTAGTGTGCCTCGGCGTCATGCGGGACGGCGTCGCTGGTGAGCTCCATGATCTCCCAGCCCACGTTGATGATATAGCCGCGCTCGGGTGCACGGCCGGTGGTCTCGATGTCGATACCGAGCACGGTGCCCTGGATGGGCTTGCGGGCGTAGGCCACGCCGAGTGCGTCGCGGTCGCCGCGGATTTCGCGCATAACGGACGCGGCGGTGCGCTTTTGCATCTTGCCGATGGCGGCGCAGGTGTCGGCATCGGACAGGCCGCGCGAGAGCGTCGCGGGCGTCACGTTGCGCAGACGCGCCTCGCCAATCTGGTCGCACAGGTCGCGGTTGCGGTCGGCCAGGTCGAGCACGGTGGCAAAGTCGAAGCCGGGGTCGCCCTCGGCGGTAAAGTACTCGGTCTCGAGCACCTTGAGGGCCTCCTCGCCCTTCTGGCGCTCGGACTCCATGGCGCCGTGGTCGCCGTAGATAAACATGGGGATAAACGGCTGGCGCTCGTATTCGAGTGCTTGCGATACGTTCATATGCTACTCCTTGGACGGTCCGCGTTGTGCGGCTCGAGGTTACTGAGTTATGGCGAGATGATAGTTTACCATAGGCAACTATTGGCACCGCGCCCGGGACAACTACAATACCCTAGTTGACCGCTAGGACTTTTACAATGCTGCCGAAAGACACGAAAGGTTCCATCCGTCATGGATTTACTGATTGATATTCTGCTCGACGCCGGCAAGGACACGCTGTCGCTGCTGCCGTTTTTGTTGGTGACGTATCTTGCTCTCGAGACACTTGAGCACGTTGCGGGCGACCGCGTCAACGGCGCTATCAAGCGCGCCGGCGCTGCGGGTCCCGTGGTTGGCTCGCTGCTGGGCATGGTGCCGCAGTGCGGATTTTCGGCCATGGCAGCAACGCTGTACGCCGGCCGTGTCGTGACCTTGGGCACGTTGGTGGCGGTGTTCCTTTCGACCTCCGATGAGATGCTGCCGCTGTTGCTTGCCGAGCAGGTTCCCGTGCAGACTATGGCGATGCTTTTGGCTTCGAAAGCGCTGATCGCACTGGTCACGGGTTTTATCGTGGACGCTGCCATTCGCGGCCTGCGCCGTAACGCCCGCGCGCACGCGGCGATTCGCCGTACCGTGCTGGGAACCGCGGCCAACCCGGCCCACGTGAACTGCGCGCACGACGACCACAGCGGCGGTGACATCATCGACGAGGTGGCCGAGGCAGGCGTGAGCGCCGACCACATCCACGAGCTGTGCGAGCGCGACCATTGCGGTTGTGATGAAGACGAGGACGAGCACGAACACGGACATGGCCACGATCACGGTCATGAGGGCGAACATGAACACCATGATGGTCACGGTCACTCTCACTCCCACGAAGGGACGCCTGTCCTGTCGATCATCCGCAGTGCGATCTCGCACACCGTGCAGGTCTCGGTATTCATTTTTCTGGTGACGCTGATTCTGGTCGCCGTGCTCGAGACGTTCGGCGAGTCCGCGATCGAGCAGTTCCTGCGCGGCAACGAGACACTCGCTGTCCTGGGTTCGGCGCTTGTCGGCCTGATTCCCAACTGCTCGGCCAGCGTCGTCATCACGCAGCTGTATCTGGAAGGCGCGCTGCAGCTGGCACCGATGCTCGCCGGCACGCTTATCTCCGCCGGCGTGGGCTATCTGGTGCTGTTCCGCACCAACCGCAGCGCCCGCGAAAACGTCGTGTTCCTGATTATGATGTACGTTATCGGCGCGGGCTGGGGTCTCATCCTCTCCGCCGTTGGCTCTAAGTAGATGTTTGGGATATGCCGTAAAAACTGGGGCATTCCGTATAATTTGCCGCCATGACCTGGGCGTTTGATGCGCGTCAATCGCCAAGACAAAAAGGTAGATTTTTAGGCATGTCCCAAAAATCTACCTTGGTTAGCGCAGCAGCTCGGTGAGGTTGCGTTTAAAGCGGGCGCGGTCTTCGCTGGTAAATGCCGCCGGCCCGCGAGTGCGTCCGCCGGCGCGGCGCACCTTCTTTTCCTCGTGGCGAATAAACAGCTGCATGTCGATGGTTGCTTTGTCGTAGACGCGCCCGCGCACACCGATAGCGGCGGCATCGCGCCCGAGCACCATGCTCGCCAAGCCAATGTCCTGCGTCACGACCACGTCGCCCGCCTGCAGGCGTTCGACAATGGCAAAGTCGGCGCTGTCGGCGCCCACGCTCACGTCGAGCGTCGTGACCCAAAAGCCGCGTCGCGCGTGCTCGGCATCGCGCGGGTCGTCGCGGCGAATGTGCCGTTCCAGGTTTTGCGTGCTGTTGCCGGCGATAACAACGGCGACGCCCGCCCGCCGCGCGCAGTCAATCGACTCGCGCGTGACCGGGCAGGCGTCTGCATCAATAAAGAGCGTTCGTGGCATCTAGCGCACCAGTTTGCCAAATTGAATAGCGCGAACAATCAGCGTTACGCCAAACACCAGCAGCGCGGCGCCGCTAAAGATGACGAGCATCTTGGCCGACCACAGCGGATAGATAAACACGAACATGCCGGCGATGATGGAAAGTGCGCCGCTCAGGATGGCGAGGGCGCGGTTGGACGAAAGCTCGGACTCCAGAATGGACATGACACCTTCGACAATCCAGCCAAAGCCGGCCACGATAACCACCATCGTGGTGAGTGTCGCGGTCGAGAAGGCCTGGTTGCGCAGGATTATGACGCCGCCCAGGATAATGAGTAGGTTGGAGATGATGCTCGTCACGCGCCAGCCAGTGGGCAGCAGCGGCTCAAAAATGGCAGTGAACAGCCTGATGGCAGCGGTGATTACAAAGTAAAAACCCAGGACGGTCGTCAAAAAGACGAGGGACTTGGCGGGTGCAAAAAGCAGCGCGATGCCAGCAATGAGCGCCACGACGCCCGTGATGGCGTAGATCCAGCGCACGGCCTTGACGGCTTTGCCCGCCATACTTTTCTCGTCAAATCCAAACTGGCTCGATTTTTGGTCATCGTTCCTAAAGATACCCATAACGTCTCCTTTCCGTGCGGCGTAAGCCTTGATCGTTACAACCAGTATCGCTTAAAGGCGCTGGCGTATGGGTCGGGGAGGGCGAAACGTAACCCAAAGGTCCCGAATTGTTTCCGTTGTTCCCCACGTCGCGGTTTTCTATTCAACAGGTGTAGAACATTGCAGCCCTGTTCGTTATTGCCTACGTTTTAGGTTAGATTTTCCTAAGGACAATTGGCTTGTATTGGGGGTCCCTATGAACGAAGCAGTTCCCGAGGCACCGTCGAGTGTCGAATCGATGGCAAAGCAAGGTTGCGAAAAGCTCGGTCTGGAAGCGTTTGATGCGCTGGTCCGTCGTGCCCGTACGTGCCGTCGCTTTGACGAGTCTATGCGCGTGCCGCGCGAGTTTTTGCTCGAGCTGGCGGAACTGGCGCACCTGGCTCCCTGCGGCGCCAATGCTCAGCGTCTGCGCTTTCACGTGGTGAGCGGTGCAGAGGACTGCGCGCGTGTATTTGACGAGCTTGCATGGGCCGGTGCGCTCAAGGATTGGCCGGGTCCCGATGAGGGCGAGCGCCGACCGGCTACATCGCGATTCTTGCTGAGCGCGCCGTTCCGGGCAAGCCCGCCGCTCCCATTACCGATGTCGACACGGGCATTACCGCGCAGACGATGATGCTCGCCGCCCGCAGCGCCACGCCCGAGGTGGCAGCCTGCATGTTCAAGGCCTTTACGCCCCACGCGATCGATGCCATGGGGCTCGATAACGACAAGTATGAGCTCAAGCTGATCATGGCGTTTGGCATTCCGGCCGAGACACAGGTGATCGATGCGATCGATTCCAACCCCGACGGCTCCATCAATTATTGGCGCGACGAGGCGCGGGTGCACCACGTACCCAAGCGTCCGCTTGCCGACGTGCTGCTGTAGTTGTGCGTCGTTGCGGTGCAATCCGGCGGCAAAATCACCACAAAGGCTCCTGTCCCCTTTGTGGTGGTACGAGGGGAGGGTGTGTGGCAGATCTGTATTTGGTGCGGCATGGGCAGACTGAGCTCAATGTGCAGAGCATTTTGCAGGGCTGGCACGATTCGCCGCTTACGGCGCGCGGGCGCGAGCAGGCGCTGACGGCGCGTACGGCGTTTGCGGCGCGTGGCGTGGCCTTTGATCATGTGTATTCCTCGCCGTTGGGCCGGGCGCGGCATACGGCCGAGCTTATCGTTGGCGAGGGCCGTTCCATTGAGCTGGTCGATGACCTGCGTGAGTGGCATTTTGGCTCGCTGGAGGGCACATCAAATCGCGAGATGCCGCCGCAGCCTGGGGCGATTATCCGGTGGCCTTTGGCGGCGAGTCGGAAGTGCAGCTTCAGTCGCGCATGGTCGCGGCGCTGTCCCGCATCATGGCCAGGCCGCAGCACGACTGCGTGCTGGCGGTTTCCCACGGCTCAGCCTGCCAGGAGTTTCTTGAGTATGTGACTGGCGGGGGAGAGCTGCCCGACAACGGTGCCGTGCTTCATTTTGGCTATTGCGATGGGGCGTTTTCGCTCTTGGGTTGGTAACGAACGAAAGGACCCCTATGAATAAAGATCTGTATCTGGTCCGTCATGGACAGACGATATTCAACCTTAAGCGCATTATTCAGGGCTGGAGTGACTCGCCGCTTACGCAGTTGGGTTGCGACCAGGCGGCGCGCGCCGGCATGTTTTTACGTGCGCGCGGCATTGAGCCCGATCATGCCTACACCTCCACGCTTCATCGCACCGAGCAGACTATCGCCAACTTGTGGCCGGGCTTGGCGTACGAGCGCCTGGACGGCCTGCGTGAGTGGTTCTTTGGCGACTTTGAGGCCGAGCGCGTGATGCTCATGCCCGAGCGCCCGTGGCGCGATTTCTATCGCCAGTTTGGCGGCGAGGGTCAGATGCAGGTGCGTGAGCGCATGGTGACGACGCTGACCGAGCTCATGCGACGCCCGGACACGAGTGCGTCCTTGCGGTGAGCCACGGATCGGCCATCAAGGAGTTTTTGGATTACGTGAAGGGCACGGAGGCCGACGAGCGCGAGCGCGTGCCGGGCAACTGCTCGGTGCTGCATTTCGTGTTTGACGATACGACCGATACGTTTGAACTGGTTGAGATCTTTACGCAGGAAGACTACGCGCGCGAGCTGGGGCTTGAGCCGCTCGTGGCTGCCGCGGGTCCGCAGCGCGGGTAGTTTGGGCGTGGCGGTGCGGGTCGCCGACTTACTTCTCGACGCAAAAGGGGCGGAGATGCATGTACCTGCTGCATCTCCGCCCCCTGTTTGTTGAGCTGCCGATTTTTGTGCTGGGCGGTCTGGTCTTGCTAGAACCGCGCGACCTGGTGCGTGAGCAGACCTGTCGGAACTTGCGGCGCGGCGCCGCTGACCTGCGCGGCGGGGAAGAGCACGGCAACGGTAAAGTTGAACGGCTCCTTGCCGGTGTACGTTCCGGCGGCACGGGCCTCATCGGCCAGCAGCTGCGACGCCCCGGTCAGAGCGGCGGCGTAGGCGGGGTCGTCGGTCAGTGCCGGCTCCGGTGCTTGGTCGAGCATAGCGCGGATGGCCCCGACGGCGTCCTCGCGCTTGACCTCCCACGCGCGGTGCGTAATGCCCGCGGGGTCGGTGACGGCGTAGAGCGACGCGCCCTCTTTGGCGGCGCCCAGGATGATATCCATGACGGGCGAGGCCTCGTAGGCGAGCGACACGGGGCGCGGCTGCACCTTGAGCTCGGCGATCGCGCGCGCGGCGGCGGCCACGTCGGCGCTGCCATCGCCCTTGCCGTCCGCAAGTACACTCGTCGGGCAGATCGCCACGACACCCGTCACGCGTCCCGGCTCGCCCGAGCATTCGTACACGTAATACGCCGCACCCGGGTCCTTGAGCATCAGCCATCGGCAAGGGCTCCGCGCAGAGCATCGTTGCCGCTCAGGATGCTGCCCATTGCAGGCAGCGCCTCGAGTACGCGGTCCTGAGCCGGGCGGATGCAGGGAAACGGAAGTGCTTTCATGGGCGGTCCTAACGCACGAGTCGGTTTGTTCGCGGCTTATTATGCCCCAACTTGGCCGCTCGCGTCCCAGAGCACGTTATCGGCGAGCGCGATTAGCACCTGCTGACAACGAACGATATCGGCATGGGGCACATATTCGTTGGGCTTGTGTGCGAGCGCGAGCGACCCGGGACCGTAGCTCATGCAATTGCGGTTGCCTGTCTTGCCGGCAATGACGGCGGTGTCGGTGTAGCCGGTAAAGAAGCCGACGGTCGTGTCCGCGTCCGTCACGTCATCGGCGGCACGCTTGAGCGCTGCTAGAAGGGGAGAGTTCGGGTCGCGCTCGATGGCGGGGCGGTCGCCCGTCACGGTGTAGCTGCCATGGCAACCGGGAACGGCGGCTTCGGCGACGGCGATGGCCTGCTCTACCATGCGCGTCGCGGCGGCCGTATCGGTCGGCGGGGTCAGACGCATGTCGACCCAGACTTTGGCGCGGTCGGGCACGACATAGGGGCGATATCCGCCCTCGATTTGGCCAAACGTGATGGTCGAAGACCCCAGTTCATCGTGCGCGGGCAGCGCCACAAACACGCGACGGAGCGAACACACGACCTCGGCCATGGCGGCGACGGCATCCGCGCCCTTCCACGGCTGGCTCGCATGCGCCGTTACGCCAGCCATTTCAATCTCGAACCACGTGCGCCCCTTGTGCGCCACCTGAATCTGTCCGTCGGTGGGTTCGGTGTCCAGCACCCATTCACGCGAGCCGACCCAGCCGGCATCGATCGCGGCCTCTGAGCCGCGCATAAAGTCTTCCTCGTCGACCGAGCAGATGAGCGAAAAGCCGCGGCGGGGCAACGCGCCATCCGCCGCCACGCGCTCGAGCGTATGGATCAGTGCGGCAATAGCGCAGGCCAGGCCACCCTTCATATCGCAGGCACCGCGGCCATAGAGTTTATCGTCGCGCACAACCGCCCCAAGCGGTGCGATGTCTGCGTCCCAGCCATCGCCCAAGGTGACGGTATCCATGTGGCAGATATAGATCAGCCGCGGCTCGTCGCTTTGGCCCGGCACGGTGACTTTAAGGTTGCGGCGCCCGGGCAGCACTTCGAGCTCCTCAATCTGCACGGCATCGAGCGCAGAACTATCAAGTTGTGCCAGCTGCTGCTCAATGAGCCTCTTAATGAAGCGCTCAATTTCATCCTCATACGCGCCCGGGTCTGAGCTGTCGATCCGCACAAGCTCCTGCGCAAGCCGCCAGGCAAAGTCCTCATCAACCATATGCAACCTCACAATCAGTTTGCTTTCCAAACCGATTGTAAGCCTCCTGAGAGATCCGCGACGTGGGCGTGGCAGTATTTACCGTTCGCAGGCCGAGCCAGCGCGTTTGCCGTCCGAGCGGGTTTACAAGCGACGCAGCGGGTACGTACCTTCATGGACGACATGCTGTGCGACATATCTGCCTTTCGGTATCACCGGATACCTCCACAGGTCTTGGCAATAATGCCGGACCTGCCCGATTCTGCGGACGATCCGCGCAGGGAGCACCTATGTGAGCATCCGCTCGTCACGCATTTCCTGGGCACCCCGTTACACGTGTTGGCGCAGGGCAGCTGCGGACGTAAGGGCGATCGCATTGTCAGGCATGTTTGGAACGGGGAGAGGCCGTTTGATTCCGTGCGGCAGACGGAGTTTGGCCTCGATGTTGCGTCCCCACTTTTTACCCTGCTGACTCTGGCTTCCTCGGTCTCAAACGAGCGTCTAATCATGTGCATGTATGAGATGTGCGGCACCTTTGCCGTGTGCAAGATTGCGCCTCAGGTAAAGTCGGCACTTGAGCAGGCATATGGGAGCCGATGGAGTGACGCACGGTCGGGCTGGGAAAACGTAAAGGATGTCTCGGGGAATCCAACGGACTTGTGGAAACGACCTCCCTTGATCGAGCTCTCTGAGCTTACAGAGTTCGTCGATAAGGTCCGGGGGCTCCGCGGCGCTAAAACGTTCATACGAGCCGCGAAATGCATTACGGGGGTGGCAGCATCGCCGCTCGAGGTCCAGGCTTCGATGCTGTTTGGCCTTACGAGGTTGCGCGGCGGCGAAGGGCTGAGCCTTACCAATAACGTTGAGATTCGTATGACGCGCAGCGCCCGCCTGATTTCGGGGCTTGATAGGCGCTATGCCGATATCCTGCTGGCAAATAAGGACGGCAGTCGAGAGTGTCTGGTTGAATGCCAAGGTAAAGCCATTCACGGATCCATTGAATCCAAGATCTCGGACTCCGATCGAACGACGGCCTTGCAAGCCATGGGATATCCCGTCGTTCTGATGACCTATGGTCAGCTGGCCGACTTCGATGCCTTCCGCGTGGTGATGGAGCTCATCATGTCCTATCTCGATGTGCCGCTGAAAGACAAGACGCCGCGACAGCAGGAGCTCGAACGGCGGCTTCGTGAGGAGATTTTTATCGATTGGGCGGGAATGTAGTCGCGCGGTGGGTAAACGGTAGCGCGAGCTAGAGTTCTGGTCGCAAAAAGGCTTCAATTTTGCCTTGGAGGGACCCTAAAAATGCTATCTAGAATAAGTTGTTTCGGAAAATAGACAGTCAACTTACATTCGGCACATAGAGACCGATTTTTACCTACTAAAGTCCCTGATAAAGCTGTTTATCAAAGCGGGCGTGCTTAGCGACTGGAGCCTCACTATCGATTATCTGAAAAAACTTGTTCTGGGTATCATTTTAAAGACGTCCGGAGCAACAAAATCGCCCCCCGTTTCGTGAATACGGGGGGCGAATGGGCTTCGTGGTCTGTCTGGCAGGCTTGGCACCGGCGCTATTTAATCACGCGCACGCGATACATCGACGGAATCTGCTTGAGCGCCTCGATCGTGCTGCCGTCCAGGTGCTCATCGGTGTCGAACATGGTGTAGGCGTTCTCGCCAGCGGACTCGTTGGTCATGCGCTGCACATTGGCGTTGTCCTTGGCGAGAATGGCCGTGATCTGGCCGATCATGTTGGGCACGTTGGCATGCAGGCAGGCAATACGGCTTGCGGCGCGCGCCTTGCCCATGCTGCAGGCGGGGTAGTTGACGCTGTGCGCGATGTTGCCGTTTTCCAGGTAATCCTTGAGCTCGCTGATGGCCATGTCGGCGCAGTTGGCCTCGGCCTCGCCGGTGCCGGCGCCCGAATGCGTGGTGATAAACGTATTGGGCATCTTGACGGTCTTGGGCGTGGCAAAGTCGCAGCTAAACCAGCTGAGCTTGCCCTCGCGCAGGGCGGCGTCGACGGCGTCCTCGTCAATGATGGTCTCGCGCGCGTAGTTGATGAGCACGGCGTCGGGCGCCAGCAGGTTAATCTGCTCGGTGCTGATCATACCGATGGTGTCGGCCTTGCTGGGCACGTGCACGGTGAGGTAGTCGCAGCCGCGGCACAGATCCTCGAGCGTGCCCACGCGCTGCACCTCGCGGCTCAGCACCCACGCGTGCTCGACGGAAATGAACGGGTCGTAGCCGTAGACGTCCATGCCCAGATCGACGCAGGCGTTGGCGACCTTGGAGCCTACGTTGCCCAGGCCGATGACGCCGATGCGCTTGCCCTTGAGCTCGCGGCCCACAAAGGCCTTCTTGGCCTTTTCGGCATCGACCTGAATCTCGGGGTCGTCGGCGTTGTTGCGCACCCAGTTCATCGACTGCACGACGCCGCGGCTCGAAAGCACCAGCATGCCCAGGACGAGCTCCTTGACGGCGTTGCTGTTGGCACCGGGGGAGTTAAAGACGACGACGCCCTTCTTGGCGTACTCCTCGACGGGGATGTTGTTGACGCCGGCGCCGCAGCGGGCGATGGCGCGGATGCCCTCGGGCAGCTCGTGGCCGTGCAGGTCGGTGGAGCGCATCAGAATAGCGTCGGCCTCCTCGGCGGTGCCCACAAACTCGTAGCCCTCGCCAAATTCGACTTTGCCGTCCTTGGTAATGTCGTCGATGGTTTTAATCTTGCGCATGAAAAACTCCTTAGCGGATTTGTTTATAACAAGTGGTTTGAAGTGGCTGGTCGGCCCGCTCGTTGCGGGCTAGTTAGATCGCGGACTCAAACTATGCTGCGCTTCGAAGTCCTTCATATACGAGGCCAGTGCCTGCACGTCTTCCATGGTGACGGCGTTGTACACGCTGGCGCGCATGCCGCCGACGAGGCGATGGCCCTTGACGTTTTGAATCTGGTGCTCGGCCGCGCCTGCGACAAAGGCGGCGTCGAGGTCGGCATCGCCGGTACGGAACGTGACGTTGGCGATGGAGCGACTGTCTGTCTGTGCGGTGCCGTGGAATAGTTTGCTGTTCTCGAGCAGGTCGTAGAGCAGGTTGGCCTTGGCCCAGTTGCGCTCGGCCATGGCGGCAAGTCCGCCGGTCTGTTCAACCCAATGGAACACCTTGCCGCACACGTAGATGCCAAAGGTGTTGGGCGTGTTGAGCATGGAGCCCTTGGCGGCTTGGGTCTTAAGGTTCAGGTACTGCGGCGTCTGCGCAAAGGCCGGGTCGTCGGCGATCAGGTTGTCGCGCACGATGGCCACGGTCACGCCCGCGGCGCCGGCGTTTTTCTGCGCACCGGCGTAAATGAGCCCGTAGCGCTCAACGTCGAGCGGCTGCGACAGAAAGCAGCTCGAGACATCGGCGACCAGCGGCACATCGCCACAGTTGGGCAGCTCGTGGTACATGGTGCCGAAGATGGTGTTGTTCTGGCAGATGTAGACGTAGTCGAGCCCGTCGCCCGCGGCCTCGGCGGCAATGCGCGCGTTGATGTCGGCATGGTGGGTATGCGGTCGAAATTGGTGTCCTCGGAGCTCGCGAGCAGCACAGCCTCGCCGTACTTGGCGGCCTCCTTGTACGCCTTGTTGGCAAAGTTGCCGGTCACGACGTAGCCGGCGCGGCCGCGGCGCATGAGGTTCATGGGGATGCCCGCAAACTGCAGCGTGGCGCCGCCCTGCAAAAACAGGACGCGGTAGTTGTCGGGGATGCTCAGCAGACGGCGCAGGGTTGCCTCGCGTCGTTGATAATCTGCTGGTACATGCTAGATCGATGGCTCATCTCGAGTACGGACATGCCGCAACCGCGGTAGTCCATCATCTCGTCGGCGATCTCGGCGAGCACGCTTGTAGGCAGCGCGGCCGGGCCAGCTGAGAAGTTGTGCACACGTGCCATCTTCTAGTTCCCCTCGTAGTCGTTTGAACGTTCGGGATACTTTAGCACAGTGGAGCGTCAGGCGCGACCGAATCACAGCAAAACCCGAGTGCGCCGCTATGATTTACAGGATGGTTACATGGGGGAGGGGTGCTTTACTCCTCGGGCAAATCCAAATCTGCGAGCGAAGGCATGAGGTTCTCTAGGCGCTTGATTTCTTCGTCGCAAATTAGCTAACCCCTGGTCACTACGACGCCAGCGTGGCGATGACGGCTTCGTCGCCGGCGTATATGAGGGTGTTGCCGTCGGGGATGATCGTTTGGCCGTCGCGTTTGAGCATCACCACGATAAAGGGGTGCTTGCCTTGCGGCACGTCGCGCAGGCGCTGACCGGCCAGGCGACCGTGGGGCGTCACGGTGACCTCGCGCAGCGTAACCTCGGCACGCTCTTCGAACGGTTGGGCTGCCATCACCAGAGGTCGCCTTCCTCGATGACGGTATCGCCGTTGGGCAGTACCGGGTGCG
>JAQEDJ010000100.1 GCA_027669525.1 Coriobacteriaceae bacterium AM48-5
GGCACTTAAGCCGACACCTCACGGCACGAGCTTAAGCCGACACCTCACGGCACGAGCTGACGACAACCATGCAGCACCTTCACAGAGACCCCGAGGCGTCATTGTCTCCAAATCCTTCCTCTGCAATTCAAGCCCGGGTAAGGTTCCTCGCGTATCATCGAATTAAACCACATGTTCCTCCGCTTGTGCGGGCCCCCGTCAATTCCTTTGAGTTTCACCGTTGCCGGCGTACTCCCCAGGTGGGATGCTTAATGCTTTCGCTTGGCCGCTGACCTATTCAGACCAACAGCGGGCATCCATCGTTTACCGTGGACTACCAGGTATCTAATCCTGTTCGATACCCGCACTTTCGAGCTTCAGCGTCAGTTGCGCTCCAGTGAGCTGCCTTCGCAATCGGAGTTCTTCGTGATATCTAAGCATTTCACCGCTACACCACGAATTCCGCCCACTTTGTGCGTACTCAAGGAAACCAGTTCGCGCTGCAGTGCAGACGTTGAGCATCTACATTTCACAACACGCTTAATCTCCGGCCTACGCTCCCTTTAAACCCAATAAATCCGGATAACGCCCGGACCTTCCGTATTACCGCGGCTGCTGGCACGGAATTAGCCGGTCCTTATTCATAAGGTACATGCAAAAAGTCTCACGAGACTCACTTTATTCCCTTATAAAAGCAGTTTACAACCCATAGGGCCGTCATCCTGCACGCTACTTGGCTGGTTCAGGCTCTCGCCCATTGACCAAGATTCCCCACTGCTGCCTCCCGTAGGAGTTTGGACCGTGTCTCAGTTCCAATGTGGGGGACCTTCCTCTCAGAACCCCTACTGATCGTCGCCTTGGTGGGCCGTTACCCCGCCAACAAGCTAATCAGACGCATCCCCATCCATCACCGATAAATCTTTAATCTCCTTCAGATGTCTTCTAGAGATAAATCTTTAATCTCCTTCAGATGTCTTCTAGAGATATCATTGGGTATTAGTCTTACTTTCGCAAGGTTATCCCCAAGTGGTGGGCAGGTTGGATACGCGTTACTCACCCGTGCGCCGGTCGACGCCTAGAAAAAGCAAGCTTTCTCTATCGTTTCCCCTCGACTTGCATGTGTTAAGCCTGTAGCTAGCGTTCATCCTGAGCCAGGATCAAACTCTCCATTGTAAAATATCATTTTTACTTTGCTAAACCCGAAAGCATAGCGAAGTGTTTGTTGTCTGTACTTAGGACGAATATCCTTTTCGTTTATTGAAGCTTAGTAAACCTGACTTGTCAATTACTTGACGGTTTCGTTTCTTTTACCCAGTCAACTTTCTTATTTCTAAGAAGTTAACCGCTTCTTGTACTACTTGTCTGTTTATGTAAAATCTTTCAAAGAACTCTTTCTTTATGTTGCTAAGAGAAAGTGTATTTCTCAAAAGCGAGTGCAAAAGTACTAACTATTTTTCATTCCACCAAATGTTTTGAGGAAAAAGTTTCGAAAAACGCCACTTTTTAACAGTCGCAAACACTTAAACAAACTGTGCAAAAGTACTAACTATTTTTCATTCCACCAAATGTTTTGAGGAAAAAGTTTCGAAAAACGCCACTTTTTAACAGTCGCAAACACTTAAACAAACTATCAGATACTCAGCACCTTATAATA
>JAQEDJ010000101.1 GCA_027669525.1 Coriobacteriaceae bacterium AM48-5
CAGCAGGTACTCTACTGAGAATATCCACGAAAGCCCCTGCCTTGCCAAGGATTGGATTGTGTTCATAATCATCTGTATATTTCATACGCTACTTATTTTTCTGTTCAACCTTTTCGATAAGAATATCATCATTTTCCCATTTCGCACAATCATGCATCCAATCTGGGATAAATGTATGATGCGAACTATGCTTTTTGAGCTTATCATTCAATGTGGTTTGTATTCTCATACGCTACTACTACCTCAGTTCGGGATAAGAAATAGTGCCTAAAAAAGTTTGTATTCTCATACGCTACTACTACCTCAGTTCGGGATAAGAAATAGTGCCTAAAAAAGTTGGTAATCTCCGATATTTTTTGTATCTTTGTAGTTAAAATCCAATTAGTTACAAACATAAAAAGATATCATTATGGAGATTACCAAGGACAAAGTTACAGAATTATTTTGTATTATTGATGAATTTTACAAAGTTTTTGATGCTGAAAATGCAGGAAAATTGCTTTTGGGTGAAGATGGAGTAAAGCGCAGACGACGTAAAGCCTCTTTATCTGATAGTGAAATCATGACGATTTTGCTGTATTTCCATTTCGGCTCGTTCCGAAACTTCAAGCATTATTACCTATTCTTTATTAGAGGAACTTTGAAGTCATATTTTCCAAATGCGGTGTCTTATAACCGTTTTGTAGAACTTGAAAGTCGCGTATTCTTCCCTCTCATGTTCTTCCTGAATCTCCGTGCTTTTGGCAGATGTACAGGTATAACCTTTGTTGATTCAACCATGATACCAATATGCCACAATCTCAGGCGTTATGCCAACAAAGTGTTCAAAGGCATTGCCACAAACGGAAAGGGAACAATGGGATGGTGTCATGGGTTCAAGCTACATCTGGCTTGTAATGATAGAGGTGAGATAATTGCTTTTGTTCTCACTGGTGCAAACGTTAGCGACAAAGATCCAACGGTATTCGATGTGTTGGCTAAACGTCTGTATGGTAGCTGTTTGCAGATAAAGGCTATATCTCGCAAAAACTCTTCGATTCGCTTTTTGAGGAAGGCATCCAGTTGGTAACAGGACTGAGAGTGAACATGAAGAACAAACTAATGCCGTTCTATGACAAGATGATGCTACGCAAAAGATACATCATTGAAACGATTAATGACCTGTTGAAAAATACGGCTCAGATAGTACATTCACGTCACAGGTCTGTTGCGAATTTCATCATAAATATTATTTCTGCATTAGGGGCATACTGTTTCTTTGACAACAAGCCCAAGGCACTTACTGGATACGTTATCGAAGATACGAAACAGCTTAGTCTTTTCTAACATTGCATATTTTACAGGAGGATTTTGTCTCAGCAACCATCCAAGATATATAGATGGTTGCCAAGCCTCTGTATCCCTTATATAAAAACATTATAAAGCCTTTAGATAGAGTTCGTTATCCCGAACTGAGGTTACTACTCCTTTCCATAATACTTCTCCGCATCTATCGCAAACAATCTGATACATTGTAATCGGTCTATACATAAGCTATTCTTCCTTCCCGTATAAAAGTTCAACACTCTTTCTTAGCACTGCCTCTATATGGTCTCTTTCGAGGTCTCTAGCTGTCTAAGAAGCCATT
>JAQEDJ010000102.1 GCA_027669525.1 Coriobacteriaceae bacterium AM48-5
GGTTGATTTTCAATCTCAACGCAACAGCCTGAACGGAACACGCGTTTCCGCAGCTAGCGCAACGCGGAGATAGCTCCCGGCACCTGGCCATCACCTCGTTTCCGCAGGTGGAGAGGCCATGGAGGCCGGTGCCCCCATGCCGCCGACGCATGCTCCGCCAGCCCGCCGCGCAGCCGTTCCGGACTCAGCGCAACGGGCCCTCCGGCCCATGTCCCGGCACGCCGCCTATCCCGCCAGCGGCCCCTCGCCCCTCGCGGCCCTGGCCCTGTCGATGCAGCCGGGCGTGAGGTCGAGCTCGCCGGGCGCCAGCTCCTCTATCCCGAACGCGTCCATGAGGGCGGAGGCGTCCTCCCCGAGGGCCATCCGCAGCACGCGCGCCGGCGTCAGGAACCCGAGCGCCCCCCTCGGCTCGGAGTTCACCTGCGACATGAGCAGCGCGCAGTCCGCCGCCGTCAGCCGGTCGAACCTGGCCCCGGCGCCCTTGGGCAGCAGCTTCCTGATCTCGACGTGGTTCTTCTCGCACGCGCCTTCTGCTGGCTCTGCCGGGGGTCGCAGTAGAAGAGCCTGGTCTCGCCGTCCCGCTCGCCGAGCAGCGCCGCGATGGCGCCCTCGTCGGCGAACTCGCTCCCGTTGTCGGTGAGCACGGCTCCGAAGGCGCGCCTCGCGCCGTCCTCGCCGAGGACCCCGCGCAGGGAGGAGAGCGCCGCCAGGACCGAGGCGCACGTGCCGTCCGGCAGCGGCAGCGCCAGCTGGAAGCGGCTCGGGCGGTGCAGGAGCGTGAGGAGCCTGGCGGAGTCGCCCTGGCGCCCTCGACGGTGTCCATCTCCCAGGCCGCGGCGCAGGCGCCTCGCCGAGCGCGAGGAACGACGCGTGCGACCTGCGCGCCGAGTGCGACGTCGCCCTCCCCGGGGCCCGGCGCGACCTCGGCCTGTAGCCGACCTTGCGCCTGAGCTCCATGTTCGTCATGCCGTCGTATCCGGCGTCCACCCACCTGTAGACGGTGGAGGCGCTGAGCCCGGGGTCGCCGCCGCTATCTGCTGCGGGGAGAGCCCGCGCGCGAGCCCGTCCCTGATGGCCGCGAGCTTGGCGGCGGCGCCCTCCTCGGACTCGTCGATCCCGGACCTGCTCGCCGACAGCTCGGCGTCGGCCGCCTCCTGCGCCCTCCTTGCGCTGTAGAACACCCTGGGCCTCCTCGAGCAGCCGTAGCCCCTCCTGTGCGAGCAGCCGTTGCAGCACCTCGGCCACGCCGAGAGCCTGGGGCAGGCCCCCGACAGGTCCGCGGGCGCGGGCTCGCCGTAGCGCGAGCGCGGCGCGGTGACGTAGCGGTGCGCCGCCACCTCCCTGGTCACGGTCGAGGGCGACCTGCCGAGCTCCGCGGCGATCTCGCGGGCGCTGCGGTTGCGGTCGAGCATCCTCTCGACCGTGTTCCTCTCGTGCCTCGTGAGCCTCCCGTACGACCTTCCGGACGGCTTGGGTCTGGACATGCCGGCCTCCCTCCATCGCGGGCCGGGGGATTCCGGCCCCTCTGGGGTTGCCTACCCGGATTCGCGCCTCAGGACTCAGCGCAACGCGTTGCGCTGAGTCCTGAGGCTGTTGCAATGAAAATGAGAATCAAGG
>JAQEDJ010000103.1 GCA_027669525.1 Coriobacteriaceae bacterium AM48-5
GTTTATTGCCTCACTATGGTACAACATTGCCCTTACCTATTATATTTGCACTTGGAAAAATAAAGAGGTGAAAATCTTTATATCTGCAAACTTTTGTTAACTTTGCAGAAAATTAGATAAGTACAATAAAAAAAAGAAGAATACTCCATATCCAGCGTTAACCCTGTTCTTTATATCTGCAAACTTTTGTTAACTTTGCAGAAAATTAGATAAGTACAATAAAAAAAAGAAGAATACTCCATATCCAGCGTTAACCCTGTGCCCTTTCTAGCATAGTAAAGGCTTAGCCCTGTTTGGGGAACTGGATATTTTCTGAGCAGAAGCTTGAGAGTAAATTAGCCTGCTTGTGTAGAACAAGACAGGACTCGTAGTATAGTTGTAGCCGCTCAGAACGGAGCACCCTTCTTATTAAAAACTTCATTCAAAATGCAAATATACGGAATAGATTTGGCAAAAGAGAAATTTGACGTAAGTTTTTTCGACTTGACATCAAAAAAAGTATCAAACCAACCTTCACATAAGGTTGTAACGAACAATTTAAAGGGTATTGGAAAGTTTTTTAAAGGCCTTCCTAGCGATGCTGTATTGGTTGCTGAGCATACCGGAGTTTATGGTGATACCCTCTTGAAGTGCTGCATGGATAGCAATGTAAAGATTGCCTTTGTGGGTGGATATGTCATCCACAGATATAGAACTACCCCTGACCGTGCCAAGACGGATGTCCTGGATTGTGCACTGCTCAGAGATTTTGGAGAGAGATATCCTGATAAGCTGAAATACAAGACGTTTCCAGAAGAGGCTCTATATGAGCTTCGTCAATTGGCACGCCACCGAGGAATGCTTGTAGAACAGCGTAAGCAGCTAATAACAGCCGACAAGAGCGAGGATTGTCGTCCTATCAGAAGTCTTGCCGTCAAGCGAAGCATGGACGTATCAAAGAGATGTTGGATACGGAAATTGCAGAGACGGAAAAAGAAATGTTGAAAGTCATAAATGGACATGAGAGCATTCACCACAACTATGAGCTTGTTAAAAGTGTCGATGGAGTTGGGCTGATTACCGCAGTAGAACTATTGGTAAAAACAGAGAATTTCACAAAAATAACTACAGCGCGCCAATATGCTGCTTATGCAGGAACTGCGCCATACGAAAAATCATCGGGGAAAATGGACAAGGGAGCACATATATCCAAGATTGGTAATAGACGGTCAAAGACCTTGTTGTACATCTGCGCAGAAAGCGCCAGATTGCACAACAAGGAGATTAAACTGTATTACGAGAGACGTACTTTAATAGATAAAAAGCCGCGTCATTATGTACTAAATGCCATAGCAAACAAGTTGCTAAGGATCATATTCACCCTCGTGGAAAAAGGTGAATACTATGACGCAAACTTCATCAGGCAAGACCCAAGGGTCGTTAAACATAATTAACGTTAAAAAATAAGGATCATATTCACCCTCGTGGAAAAAGGTGAATACTATGACGCAAACTTCATCAGGCAAGACCCAAGGGTCGTTAAACATAATTAACGTTAAAAAATACGCTCAAAGCTTGCTCAATTAGAGTAAAACAGGGCGTATTGTACATCGCTGGTTTCCCAGGGTGT
>JAQEDJ010000104.1 GCA_027669525.1 Coriobacteriaceae bacterium AM48-5
GATGGCAGCGTGGGCGTGGGGCACGTGACGTTGCCCGGGCTCGAGCAGCCGGTGGGGGCGGCCGCCATCAACGCGACGCCGCGCGCGATGATCGATGGCAGCGTGGGCGTGGGGCACGTGACGTTGCCCGGGCTCGAGCAGCCGGTGGGGGCGGCCGCCATCAACGCGACGCCGCGCGCGATGATCACTTCGGCGGTGCGCGAGGTGTGCGCCGCGCACGGCTTTTCTGGAAATATCGCTGTGACGATTTCGGTACCCGAGGGTGTTGCCCTTGCCGAAAAGACCTTCAACCCGCACCTGGGGATAGAGGACGGCATTTCCATCCTGGGCACGACGGGCATCGTCGAGCCGCGCACCTTGCTGCCTTGCGCGACAGCATCGAGCTCGAGATCCGGCAGCATGCGGCTATGGGGCGGCGCGGAGTCGTGCTCACGCCCGGCAACTACGGCGGGCAGTTCATCTCGGGGCATTTCCACCTAAACGGTGCACCGGTGGTCTTCATCTCCAACTTCGTGGGCGATGCGATTGATTGCTGCGTTCGCGAGGGATTTACCAATGTTCTTCTTGTGGGACACATCGGCAAGCTGGTGAAGGTTGCGGGCGGCATCATGGACACCCATTCGCGTACCGCCGACTGCCGCGCGGAGATTCTGGCCGCCCACGCGGCCTTGGCCGGCGCGGGCGCGAAGACCGTGCGCGAGATCATGTCGTCGGTCACGACCACGGCGGCGCTCGAGGTAATCGAGGCCGCCGGCGTGGGGGACGCTGCGTCGGTCACGACCACGGCGGCGCTCGAGGTAATCGAGGCCGCCGGCGTGGGGGACGCTGCGCGCGCCTCGCTCGCTGTGGCAATCGATGACAGGTTGCGCCGCGCGCGGCGGGCGCATGCGACATCGCCGCGGTCGTGTTCGACGCCGAGCGCCGAGAGCTTTTCCGCACGTCGGGCGCGATGCAGTTATCGGGGAATTGGGGGCTACGTATGAGTAAAGGCGTGCTGTACGGGGTGGGCACGGGGCCTGGCGACCCCGAGCTGCTCACGATCAAGGCCGTCCGCACAATCGAATCGTGTCCGGTCATCGCCGCACCGCAGACGGCGGACGGAGCCATGGTCGCGCTCGACATCGTGCGCGGCGCCGTCGACCTTACAGGCAAGACGGTGATCCCCGTGCGATTCTCGATGACGCGCGACGTTGAGCGCCGCGCGGCCGAGCATGCCTCGCTTGTTCGCGAGCTTGTCGCGCACCTGGATGCGGTCCGCGACGTCGCGCTGCTGAACCTGGGGGACCCGAGCATCTACGCCACCTTCCAGCGCATCGCGCCCGACGTGCGCGCCCGCGGTTCATCGCGCCCGACGTGCGCGCCCGCGGTTCGAGGCGCGCGCCATTCCCGGCGTGCCGAGCTTCTGCGCGGTCGCCGCGGCACTCGAGCGCGACCTCACGCCCGAGATGTCGTCGCCTCTGCACATCGTGCCCGGCGGCTACGACGACGTGCGCCGCGCAATCGGCTGGCCGGGGACTAAGGTGGTCATGAGGCGCGCCGCTCGCTTGCGGACACGAAGTGCATCCTTCGCGAGGAGGGCGCCTTCGACGGTGCCGAGC
>JAQEDJ010000105.1 GCA_027669525.1 Coriobacteriaceae bacterium AM48-5
CTTAATTAGGGAAGCAAACAACTGAATTGGGCATTTTTCTTTTGCTCTTTATAGTTAATTAACCTCGTATCTTCTTGATTCTCAATTATTTTATGTATCTTTGTAGTAAAAAACAAGAATGATATGGCATATAAAAAAGGATTAACCTCGTATCTTCTTGATTCTCAATTATTTTATGTATCTTTGTAGTAAAAAACAAGAATGATATGGCATATAAAAAAGGACAAGATAGACGACAGAGGGTTCTTTTCCCTGATTGCATTGACGAGTATGTAGAGGCTGACGCCCCTGTTCGCTTGTTTGACGCTTTTGTCGATAATCTCAAAATGGATGAACTGGGATTCGTCCGCAGTACTCCTGCAGAGACAGGTACTCCTGGATATGATCCTCGCGCTCTCCTCAAGCTCTATATTTATGGTTACTTCTATCAGGTACGTTCCTCTCGCAAACTTGCTCGTGAGTGTAAGTGTAACGTAGAGGTAATGTGGCTGCTCAACAAGCTGACTCCAGACTTTCGTACAATCTCCGATTTCCGGAAGAACAACAAGAAGGCTATTACTAAAGTTTTTAAAGAGTTCAACAAGTTTTGCATGGGACTGAAGCTCTTTTCCAAGTCGTACATCTCTATTGATGGAAGCAAGTTTAAGGCTGTAAATGCTAAAGACAACAACCTTACTCTAAGCAAACTCGATGACCGAATCAAGCGTCTTGATGAACATATTTCAATCTATATGGAAGAACTTGAAGCATACGATCATGAGGAAGGACGCAGGCTCTCTAAAGATGAGTTGCAACGTAAGCTTGATGTTTGCAAGGAGCGCAAGGAACGCTATGAGGGATATCGTGATACACTTGAGAAAAGTGGTGAAAGCCAGATTTCCTTAACCGATCCTGATTCCCGACTAATGAAAGCCAACGAAGGCTTTTGTGTCGGTTATAATGTGCAAACTGCAGTTGATGCGGAGAGCCATATGATAGCAGGCTTCCTGGTAACCAACAGTCCAACAGACCATGGTCAGCTTACAAGCGTAGCATCTGAGGTAAAAGCCGATTATGGTGTTGACGTTCTAGAATCTACTGCAGACAAGGGGTACGAGTGTCCCGAGGATCATGCAGATGCATTGGCTAATGGTATCGTACCAAATGTCATCCAACGTGATGGCAGCTGCACGGAGCAGGTTCAGTTTGACTATAACGAAGCTACCATAACTGACGCACAAAAGTCAAGTACTAATCCAGAAGATTTGAAGGCATGTCTTGAAGCCGCAGTCATACCGGAAGCCTACAAGGATTTTTTAACCGATGCACAGATTGTAGAGGTCAAGGAGTACACTTCTGATGTAGCAGAGTCTGCTGTACTGAAGATGACTCCCGGGCAGATGCGTGCCAAGGCTCTTGAAGGATACTTCGTGAGGGATGCCGAACGCAATCTTGTCTATTGTCCGCAAGGAGAAATCCTGCTGTACTGAAGATGACTCCCGGGCAGATGCGTGCCAAGGCTCTTGAAGGATACTTCGTGAGGGATGCCGAACGCAATCTTGTCTATTGTCCGCAAGGAGAAATCCT
>JAQEDJ010000106.1 GCA_027669525.1 Coriobacteriaceae bacterium AM48-5
AATGGGACGAGCAACTCGTTCTCCGCTCCAACCTGAACAGCAAACGCAGCAGAGCCGCCAAGGACCGGCATTGCCTGCGTTATCAGATCGGTATTGACCACAAAGTCATAGTTTGGCGCAGACTCCGGAACCAGATGCCAAACATACGCTTTGATTCCACCGTCGATATTATCCCTATTTCTGACACGCATCTTTACGGCGATAACGCACGTGATGTCGGCATCCTTCAGTCTCGTTTTCGTATCCACACTGCCATATTTTGAATAATCATCATGCGCACGCTTGAGATACTCGCGCGGCGTGAGCAGCTCTGCCCCGTCTATGCAAAACGAATACCCATCAGTCGCCACATCCTTCGACCCCAGAAACGCCCCATCCATCGAGAGCCATTCGCCCTCCGCATAATATTTCTCAGGAATGACCGTCCGGTTCCCGTTAACGACGCTCACCCTCATGCCCGCAAGGCCAGTGGCAGCACAGCCGAAAAGCGCAAACACCGCCCTTCTTGTCCACAGGGTCTTCTTCATCGCGCTCACGACCTTTCCCGAACTTTCACAACGGCACCGTCGCGCATGCAGTAAACCCGATCGGCCAGCTCCTCGAGCACCTCTCCGTCATGGCTGGACAGAAGGACCTCACGACCCGTTGATGCCGCCATCGCCACAACGCGCTTGAGCATTTCAACACCCGCTTCGTCGAGGGCATTCGTTGGCTCATCGAGAACGAGCAGCTTCGGCTTCTCCATAATTGCCGCAGCTATCCCCAGACGCTGCTTCATCCCAAGCGAGTATGCTCGGAACTTCTTTTTTTCGTCTGCATCGAGCCCCACGAGTCGCAGGGCAGAGCGAATGTCCTCGGGGGTGGCAATGCCCTTGATCTGAGCGACGAGCTCCAGATTGTCGTAGCCAGACAGATATCCCAAAAAGGAAGGCGCCTCGATCAACATCCCCAGACTCGGCGGGAACGAGATGTCCGCCCCAAGCCTTTGGCCATCGATAGAGATTTCGCCTTCGGTAGGCTTGATCAACCCGCAAACCGCTCGCATGAGCATGGTCTTACCCGAACCGTTTATCCCCTGAAGCCCGACCACAGTCCCAGGGTCAACCTCGATGGACACGTTGCGCAGGACATCGTTTTTACCCATGCGCTTCGATACGCCCCTTACGATCACACTCATATCTTGTCCCTCTTTTCGATAAGGTCTGCCCTTCGAAACCACAGCCCACCCAACGATAGGCATAACGACATAATCACGATTGAAAACAAGCCACTCGAGCCCGTCGCAATTCCCTCTTTGACAATTCCGCCCCAGCGCAACAGCATCAAGGCGTTACCCAATAGCGCCCAATGTCGTGCATATGCCGAGCAGATCAGGTAGCTCATTAAAACCACAAACGAGACCGACGGCCCAAGTACAAAGCCAATCACTGCCTGCGCAAACGCAAGCGCCTCAAAAGCAAAAAAGAGACCTGTGAAAAACGGCAGCGCATCC
>JAQEDJ010000107.1 GCA_027669525.1 Coriobacteriaceae bacterium AM48-5
TACCGCGCGTGCGACGCGGCTGAGGCGCCCGCAGCTGCGCGCAGGGCTCTGGACCGCTGAGTGCCCGCAGCTGCGCGCAGGGCTCTGGACCGCTGAGTGCGGCGCTAGTACAATTCCGACGAGAGTTTCAGGAGGTCAACATGGCGAGGATACTGGCAGTGGATGATGAACGGGCGATTCTCGACGCGCTCGCGCGCGTCCTCGGCCGCGACGGCCATGAGGTCGTCAGGGCGGCGGACCCGACGGCGGTCCCGGGGATGGACCTCTCGCGCTTCGACCTCGTGCTCTGCGACGTCATGATGCCGGGGCTTGACGGCTTCGAGCTCGTGCGGCAGATCCGCCCGGACTTCGACGGGCCCATCGTCTTCCTGACCGCGCGCGTGGCCGAGGAGGATGCCGTGGCCGCCTACGGCTGGGCGCCGACGACTACGTCCGCAAGCCCTTCGGGGCCGCGGAACTGCGTGCCAAGGTCGCGGCCCATCTACGCCGTGAGCGCCGGCCGCGCTCGCACGCCCTCTCCTTCGGGGAGGTGCGGATCGACCTCGGGGCGCGCGACCTCGCCGTGGGCGGCGAGACCGTGCCGCTCACGCCCACCGAGTACGCCATCTGCGAGTACCTCGCGCGCCACCCCGGGCAGGTCATGAGCCGCGCGCAGATACGCGAGGCGGTGCTCGGCTGGGAGAGCGACGCCGACGATGCGGCCATATCCATGCAGGTCAGCCGCGCCCGGAGGAAACTCTCCGAGGCCGGCGCCGATCCGATCGCGACCGTCTGGGGGATGGGGTACAAGTGGCAGCTCTGAGGATCGGGGCGCGAGGTCGCGGGGGCATGCCGCTCTCCTTCGTCATCGCGCGCTACTTCGCCTACGCGTTCGCGGCGGTCTCCTTCGTCATCGCGCGCTACTTCGCCTACGCGTTCGCGGCGGTCGCCACGGCGTGGCTTGCCTCGTTCATGGTGCTCTCCGCGGCGATCAACGCGGGCTTCGTCTACGAGGCAAGCTGGGGGCCGGCCAATGCGCGCGATGTCGCGGAGGGCCTGGCACGCGACGGCGTCTGCGGGCAGCAGGACGTGCCGACGGCCTACCGCTACCTTATCCTGAACAAGGACGGAAACGTGATGATGACAGACCTCGAGGGTACGCGGCTCGAGGATGCGACGGAAATGGCCAGTACGGCACTCGCCGCGGATCCGGGCACAGTGGAGATCGAGGGCGGGGGCTCAGGCCTCACCTACGCTGCGTTCCCGCTCAAGGGCGGCGGGGCCTGCGCACTCGTCAGCGAGTACCTGCCGCAGTGGGTCTCGCGCGATCTCGCCAGCCTGCTTCCCAACCCGCAGAACCTCAGCTCGTCGGCGCGCTGTGGAGCGCGCTCGCGCTCGCGCTCGTGGCGCGCCGTGCGGGCACGCGCTCGCGCTCGCGCTCGTGGCGCGCCGTGCGAGCCGCGTGATCTCGCGCAAGATGGCGCCGCTCGCGGAG
>JAQEDJ010000108.1 GCA_027669525.1 Coriobacteriaceae bacterium AM48-5
TCGTGCTTTGTTGGGTCGCTGCTCCTCTCATATGTTATTTGGGGCACGGTGGGCTCTCCTTTGACGCAGGGGGCGACGCGGGCTGACGAAAGAGAAACTCGTCACCCGCAGGACGCGATTTTTACAGAAACAATAGCCGTCCTGTCTTGCCTGCTGTTTTGCTGTCGAGTTTCATGGAGAATCGTTCCCGAGCCATGGGGGGCACTCTCTGTTTCGGCCGCGTCAATTGGTCTTGTGCTTTTAATTCCGTTGGTCTATCTCGTATTGGCTGCGGTCCCGCTGTTTCGCTGCTCCCGCGCCTTTGGTCGGGGGCAGAGCGACGTGTTTGCCCGTTCTGCGCTCGTGGCAGTCCCTATTGGCCTTGTTCCGGCTGTCGAGGCGGCATACTTCGCAAGCGATGACGCGATCATTGCATTGCTTGCGATGGGGTCCGCTATCGCTGCTGCCTTCGTATGCATGTTGCTAAGGAGAAAACGGGACAACAATTCGGATATCGCCTGCGCGTCCGACCCATTCGATGCGGGGGTGTTTTCCCCTGCCCTGTCGCCTAGAGAAGAGCAGTTTGTTCGACTGCTGCTCAAAGGGAAAACGCCGGCGGAAATTGCCAAGGAGACGGATACGAAGCCATCGACGGTGCGAACAACGCTTCACCGAGCATACGGGAAGGCGTCGGTTGCTGGCTCACGAGAGCTCGTGGCGTTGTTTGCGGGTGAGGGCGATACTGTAGGGCATGAGCTGCCGCAGCGGCATGCTGACGATATGCTGGCATCAGCTCGAACGCGCCGGCTGTTTCGATACCTGCTCACATTATTTTTTATCCTCCTTGCGGCGGGTCCCTTGGTAATGGCGGATAGCGATTGGGAGTCCGGTATTTCGCGGGCTGTCGCCTTTTCCCTCTTAAGCTACGCATTGGGTCTCGGACTGCTTCTGTCGCTACGCTACGCGGGTGGAAAACCGAATCGTGGCGCTGCGCTGGATAGAGCAGGTGAAGCGATTTGGCTCGGAAGCCCGTACGTATGGGCGATGCTATCTGCTGTGGAATGGTCTTTTATCTATATCGCGGCATGGAGGTGCATACGCGATCCGTTGATGGCCGTGCCAGTCCTGGTCTGCGGCGTGGCGTCTATGGCTTCGCTCGCCGTTGAGCTGCGTCCGTTTAAGGTGCGTGCTCGTACCTGGGCTATCGTGCCGTTGGTGTCAATGGGCATGGTTGCCTTAATCTATGCGGCCGCTAGGGGGCGAATCCACGGGCTTGCGGTGCTGACAGGGATGTTGCTCACATATAAGGTGCTGCGAAACTGTCCTTGGTGCAAAATGCTTGGGATATGGATGCTTTGCTTCGGGGCGACGGCTCCTGTTTGGGTCGTCTTGCTCAATATGGTGCAGGATCTGACGGTTTTCGAACCGTTGTTCCTCGC
>JAQEDJ010000109.1 GCA_027669525.1 Coriobacteriaceae bacterium AM48-5
CACGATTGCGTAGAGCAGGGCGATGTGAGCCACCGACTCTGTGTTGGTGAAAAGATTAATAATCCAATCCATTAATTTCTTTTAAATTTTCGGTTTTAATAAATATATTAGGGTGTCCAGTTCTATGTTCCAATATTAACTCACTTGTTTGAGAGTTTTGGTTCGTTCTGTCACCCAGTTTTTGGACAAGTGCTCGGTAGTCCAAGCATCAATGTCCTTAAGTTTAACATTCACTAAGCGCTCTTTGAAATTAAATGTTTTAGTAACGGATTCGTTCACGACTTTTGGATATAATGGTATCATTAGAGCAAAAGGAGTTATTCCATACAGCTTGTTCGGTGACTTCTTGCTTTTGTATATACCAAAAGTAGATTCAATGATGTCTGAAGAGATGCAGATATTCATATCCTCAGTAAGTTGCGCTTCTTCCTTTCGGAAGTACTCCAGCATCTTCAAGCCAAGGTGAGCTTGACGAGGATAAGCATTTCCTATAACATGAGCAACTATGTATGACTGGCACTCCTTACTCGTCTTGCAGGAAAAGCCTTTGTTTTTACAGATATGCTCTATATGCCTGATGGCATCCAACGCATCCATGAGTTCTTGCAACAAAGATTCATAGTCGTTGATGAAAGCATACGCTTCCTGCATTTCTTTTGGGAGTTTGTTGTAACAAGCAAGCATAGAGTTGCCCCAGATTACCCATTCAGACATATTCATGAATCTAGCAATAGTCCTCATGTTCGGTGGTAGCAAATATGCTTTATTTGTCAGATGGTATTGCAGTCTTTTCTTTCCTAAAAGTGTTGTAAGCTCAACAAAATCAGGCTGTTTTTCATACACCTTTTTGAGAATAACACCCATAGAATGACTGATGTCCGCATAATGCACATATCCAGAGTCCAAGATACCCCTTACAAGGTTATGAGCATTGTCACTAATCACATATTGAGGTTCTGAACCTGCAGATATAGTGACTTCGCTTATCTTGTTTTCGATATCTTCACCCTTGAAGTTTGCTCCTACCGTCATGTTTAAAACTGTCACATCTTCATGTTTGACAGGTCGATCTTGATGCTCTGATGGAATGGCTAGAGCCAAAAGTAGTTTCTGACCGTTTATAGCGATGCTCTCATCCATAATCATGGCAAACTTTTTGCCTTTGCATGGCTGGTCATCTTGATAAACAGACAGTCCCAACTTCTTTATCCAGTTTTCCACCGTATTGTAGCATGGACTTTTTCCGAAGTTCTCACCAAGTACTTCGGAGAATACCTCCAAGATCTTCACTACAGTTCGAGGCCACAGCCAGTACGCATGTAGATAAGAACACAAAGTTGAATTACTACAAGAGGGAATCTATGTCCGG
>JAQEDJ010000011.1 GCA_027669525.1 Coriobacteriaceae bacterium AM48-5
GGGGGATTCCGGCCCCTCTGGGGTTGCCTACCCGGATTCGCGCCTCAGGACTCAGCGCAACGCGTTGCGCTGAGTCCTGAGGCTGTTGCAATGAAAATGAGAATCAAGGGGGCTTATTTAGCTACTTGCGTATAGCGGCAACAGGGTGCTATAGTATTAGAGTTTTGTCTATCTTAGGGGTATTATCCCCTTTTTGAATTGCACCTTCTGGAGGCCCTGTTCATGGAAGAGATGGAAGTCAATCACGTCGACGACATCCACGAGAAGCTGACCGATATGGTGGGCGATCGCGTCAAGGTTAAGGCCAACATGGGCCGCACCCGCGTCGTCGAGCGCATGGGCACCATCAAGAGCGTCCACCCCGCCGTCTTTATCGTCGAGGTTGACGAACGTCGCGGCCGCAAGTCGCGTCAGTCCTACCAGTATATCGATGTCCTCACCGGGCAGGTCGAGCTGTTCGACCCCGAGAGCGGTGAGCACATTTTTACCCCGCTCGGCAATCAGCTCGAGGAGCACTAACGGTGACCGATCGGTCCCTGACTCTTTCCGCGCCGGCAAAGATTAACCTCTACCTGGGGGTTCATACCGAGCGCGATGACCGCGGCTACCACAGGGTCGATTCCCTGATGGCAGCCGTCGGTCTTTCCGATTCCGTGACGGTCGCGCCGGCGCAGGCGCTGACCGTCCAGACGGTTCCGGCATCAGATTTTCCCATGCAAAAGAATACGGCGTATCGGGCTGCGGTTGCTATGGCCGAGCATTATGGTCGCGAGGCAAACATCTGCGTGACGATTGAGAAGCGCATTCCATTGTGCGCCGGCTTGGGCGGCCCCTCGACGGATGCGGCCGCGGTCATTGTCGCCTTGGCGGAGCTCTGGGGAATTGATCGCACCGACCCCGCGCTCGACGACATTGCGCGGGGTATTGGTGCTGACGTCCCGTTCTTTTTGCACGCGAGCCTTGCGTTCTACGTAGGTGGGGGAGACGTGCTGGCAACTGAGTATCCCGCGCTGCCCGCAACGCCCGTCGTGTTGGTCAAGCCGCGCGAGGCAAGCGTTTCAACAATTGAAGCCTATCGACGTTTTGACGAGGCTCCGGTGCCTGCAGACAAGCCCGGCGCGATAGCTTCTGCCTTGCATGCTGGTGATGCCGAGACGGCATATGCGCTCATCCATAACAACCTAGGTGTCATTTCCGCACAGATGGAGCCGCAGATTCAAATGGTTCTCGATTGGCTGCGTAAACAGGACGGCACCGTTGCTGTAGATGTGTGCGGATCGGGTGCCTGCTCATTTGCCATTTGCGACACCGCCGCCACGGCCGAAAGGCTTGCCGACGCTGCCCTACAAAACGGCTGGTGGTCCTGCGCGACGGAGCTCATTCCCAACACGGTTCGCATCGAAGTGCCAAAGAAGTAAAAATTTCTCTAGCACACGACGGAAATCTTTGTTACTATAGTCGAGCTAACGGGTTGTGGCTCAGTTTGGTAGAGCACTGCGTTCGGGACGCAGGGGTCGCTGGTTCAAATCCAGTCAACCCGACCAGAGCATGAGGAGGGACCGCTTCTTGCGGTCCCTTTTTTTAGCTATTGTTGTGATACCGCGATACCCGCGGTATACTCATTCGAGCTTGTCTCGCTGTATTGTGGAGGTCTACATGTTTGGACTGAGGGCTCCTGAGCTCATCATTATTCTCGTCGTTGTCCTGATTATCTTCGGGCCCAAGAACCTGCCGAAGCTCGGCAAGTCCCTCGGCTCTACCGTCAAGAATATCCGTGAGGGTATGGAGGGCGACGATAAGGCCGAGACCAAGCAGGCCGAGGAGGTCGTGGTCGAGCAGTCCGAGGAGGACAAGGAGATCGCTGAGCTCGAGGCCAAGCTCGCTGCTGCCAAGAAGAAGCAGGCAGAGGACAGCGACGCGGACGCAGAGTAGTCCCATCCCTTTGGGGTGAGCACCTGACCGGCTTGCCCGCAGGCTAGCCGGTCTTTTTCGTTTTGTTGACAGTTGATTGTTTGATCAGAGTTGGGGAGATATCCGTATGGACGCAAGCCAGATCGTACTGACCGCTGAGGGCCGCCAGAAGCTCGTCGAGGAGCTCGCTTGGCGTGAGGGCGATTACGCCAAGGAGATCGTCGAGGACATCAAGGAAGCCCGCGCGTTCGGCGACCTTTCGGAGAACTCCGAGTACGACGCCGCTAAGGACAAGCAGGCCCAGAACGCCGCTCGTATTGCCGAGATCCAGGCCATCCTCGCCAACGCTCAGGTTGCTGCCACCACGGGCGATCTGACCGTCTCCATCGGTTCCACCGTTTCTCTGATTGATCCCAACGGTGAGGTCATGGAAGTCACGCTTGTCGGTACCACCGAGACCAACTCGCTCGAGCACAAGATTTCCAACGAGTCTCCGGTCGGCCACGCCATCATCGGTCACGGCGAGGGCGACTCCGTCGAGGTCGTTACGCCTTCCGGCAAGACTCGCGTCTACACCATCGCCAAGATTGCACGCTAGACCACGGTCCCGCGTAAAGGTATGTTTTCGCTCCCTGGGACCGAATCCTGGGGAGCGTTTTAGTTTGAGGAGCTAACTTATGGCAGAGAACCAGAACGCCGCAGATCAGGCATCGACGCTCAACGACGAGCGCGCCACCCGCCTGGCCAAGCGCGCCGCCCTGTTCGAGGCGGGCCAGAACCCCTATCCCGAGCACTCTGAGCTTGAGGACTACGTTGCCGATATCGAGGCTAAGTATGCCGAGCTTGCCGATGGCGAGGACACCGAGGACGTCGTGAAGATCGCTGGCCGTGTGGTCGCCAAGCGCGGTCAGGGCAAGATCATGTTCATCGTCGTACGCGATGCGACTGCCGAGATTCAGCTGTTCTGCCGCATCAACGACATGGACGAGGCTGCCTGGAATACGCTCAAGTCCCTCGACCTGGGCGACATCCTGGGCGTGACCGGCGTGGTTGTGCGCACCCAGCGCGGTCAGCTTTCCGTTGCCCCTAAGAGCGCGACCCTGCTTGCCAAGGCCGTTCGTCCGCTGCCCGAGAAGTTCCACGGTCTTTCCGACAAGGAGACCCGCTATCGCCAGCGCTATGTTGACCTGATCGCCAACGACGACGTTCGCGAGACGTTCCGTAAGCGTTCGCAGATTCTCTCCACCTTCCGTCGCTTTATGGAGTCCGACGGCTACATGGAGGTCGAGACCCCCATCCTGCAGACCATCCAGGGCGGCGCTACTGCCAAGCCGTTCATCACGCACTTCAACGCGCTCGATCAGGAGTGCTACCTGCGCATTGCTACCGAGCTGCACCTCAAGCGCTGCATCGTCGGCGGTTTTGAGCGCGTGTTCGAGATCGGCCGCATCTTCCGTAACGAGGGCATGGACCTTACCCACAACCCCGAGTTCACCACGATGGAGGCCTACCGTGCCTTCTCCGACCTCGAGGGCATGAAGGCACTCGCCCAGGGTGTCATTAAGGCGGCTAACAAGGCCATCGGCAACCCCGAGGTCATCGAGTACCAGGCCAGACCATCGACCTTTCTGGTGAGTGGGCCAGCCGTCCCATGACCGACATCGTTTCCGACGTGCTCGGCAAGCAGGTCACCATCGACACGTCGGTCGAGGAGCTTGCTGCTGCCGCGCGCGAGAAGGGCCTGGAGATCAAGCCCGAGTGGACTGCTGGCAAGATCATCGCCGAGATTTACGATGAGCTGGGCGAGGACACCATCGTCAACCCGACCTTCGTGTGCGATTACCCCATCGAGGTCAGCCCGCTTGCCAAGCGCTTTGAGGACGACCCGCGCCTGACGCACCGCTTTGAGCTGGTTATTGCCGGTCACGAGTACGCTAACGCATTCTCCGAACTCAACGACCCGGTCGATCAGGCTGAGCGCTTTGCTGCCCAAATGGCCGAGAAGGCCGGCGGCGACGATGAGGCCATGGAGTATGACGAGGACTACGTGCGCGCCCTCGAGTACGGTATGCCTCCCGCGGGCGGCATCGGCATCGGTATCGATCGCGTGGTCATGCTGCTCACCAACCAGGCTTCTATCCGCGATGTCCTGCTGTTCCCGCACATGAAGCCCGAGAAGGGTTTCCAGTCCGGTGCCGCTGCTGCCAAGGCTGCAGAGGCCGGCAACGCCGCGAGCCCGTTCGTTAAGTCTCTTAAGCCCACGCTCGATTACTCCAAGATCGCCGTTGAGCCGCTGTTTGAGGAGTTCGTCGACTTTGATACCTTCTCCAAGAGCGATTTCCGCGCTGTGAAGGTCAAGGCATGCGAGGCCGTCAAGAAGTCCAAGAAGCTGCTGAACTTTACGCTCGATGACGGTACCGGTACGACCGCACCATCCTCTCCGGTATTCACGCTTATTACGAGCCCGAGGACCTGGTCGGCAAGACCTTGCTCGCCATCACCAACCTGCCTCCGCGCAAGATGATGGGCATCCCCAGCTGCGGCATGCTCATCAGTGCCATCCACGAGGAGGAGGGCGAGGAGCGCCTCAACCTGATCCAGCTTGACGCCTCCATCCCCGCTGGCGCAAAGATGTACTAACTAGTTACGCGGTTCTACGAACCGCGTAACGGCTCGACGCTGCGCGGGCCGCATTTGGACAATCTGACGTTCAACTTCAAGGGCGCGACCAGAAGGTCAGCGCCCTTTCGTTTCACGTCACCTTGTCTCAAATGCGACCCGCTCGCTGGCGTTGCCAAAACATCGATGTAGTCATTGGGGACGTTCTTAAACGACTACCCAACGGATATTGCGCACGTGGCTCGCATGACAGCCGTCTCTTTTATGTTTCCTTTAGCCGTCGCTGCCTAGGATGGGAGTTAGTCGGCAGGAAGGGAGCGTCTATATGGACGACGCGAGCGAGCGTGCAATCGAAGAGGACATGCTCGATCAGTTCAACTACTTTGATGATGAGGACGAGGAATTGATCGACCGTCGAGAGCCGGCGGCGCTCGATACTTTCGACCTTGTCGATGAAGAGCCCGACGAGGACGAGGCCGAATCAACGGAACCCCCACAGCCTTCGCGCCCCGATTCGCTATTCTCGAGAGTCCCTATGCACCACGGCGTTCGTGCCGGCGCGCTCCATATGAAAACTGACTGGCGCCAGATCGTGACTTCAGGCGATGAGCTTGCCGTCGATGCGCCGCTCACCGATAAGTCATCCATCATCTGTCGCACCGGCATGCTTATGCTGGCAAGCGGAACAGGTGCCTGGCGCGTGCGCGATACCATGAATCGTGTTGCCGCTGTACTCGGCGTCACAATTCACGTCGACCTGAGTCTTCTGTCGTTTGAGTGCACCTGCATCGAAGATGGCCATTGCTTTAACGAGGTCGTCAGCCTACCCACAACGGGGGTCAATACTCATCGCATATGGATGATGGAGAGCTTCTTAAAGGAAATCGAGACGTATGGGCGCCGGTTTACCGTGCATGAGTACCACGAGATGCTCAAGACCGTTGAGAGCTCGAAGCCCGATTACGCTCCCTGGCAACAGGGCCTTGCGGCAGCTTGTGCTTGCGGTGCCTTCGTCTTTTTGCTCGGCGGCGGCCCTATCGAGATGGCCTGCGCATTCGTAGGCGCTGGTGTCGGCAACTTTGCTCGCTCCCATATTCTCAAGCAGGGTCTTGGCCAGTTTAGCGCGCTGACGATCGGCGTTGCGCTTGCTTGCGTTTCGTATCTGCTGGCATTGCTCGGCCTTGGTCAGGTCATTCCAGGGGCAATGTCGCACCAAGAAGGCTATATCGGCGCCATGCTCTTTGTGATTCCCGGCTTTCCCCTCATTACGGCAGGCCTCGACATCGCTAAGCTCGACATGCGAAGCGGTATCGAGCGTCTTTCGTATGCTGTATCGATTATTGTGATGGCGACCCTCGTAGGTTGGATGGTTGCCGAGTGTGTGGGACTGGCGCCGGATGACTTTGCCCCGCTTGGTCTCTCGCCGCTGGCTCTTACGCTCTTGCGCGTGCTGATGAGCTTTATCGGCGTATTTGGCTTCTCGGTTATGTTCAACAGTCCGGTAAAGATGGCAGCGGCGGCAGGGCTTATCGGCGCCGTGTCTAATACCTTGCGCCTTACGCTCGTCGATGCGCCGACGCTGCTTCCCTTCTTGGGCCTGAGTGCGGGCATGCCTCCCGAGGCGGCTGCGTTTACCGGTGCACTGGTATCGGGGTTGCTCGCGAGCTTAGCCGAAATCAAGCTTACCTACCACGCATCGCCCTCACGGTGCCTCGATTGTCATTATGGTGCCTGGCTTGTATCTGTATCGCTCGATGTATTACATGTGCACCTTCGACACGGTCAATATGCTCGGCTGGTTTGTGCGCGCGGTGCTCATCGTGGCGTTTTTGCCCGTTGGCTTGGGCGTGGCGAGAACCCTCACCGACCCTCGCTGGCGCCACACCAGCTAATTGGTGCAGGGGGGCAGGTTACTTTGCACCAAATGAGTTGCGGTGAAATAGGGACTGAATTGCTGCTTAAGGGGTCAAAACAGTCCGTATGCCACCGCAACTTATGGGGTCGGGGGATTATTGGCGTCCTGCATCTCCACAAACTCAACGCTTACGAAGCGCGGGCTTTTCGTGCTAGGCTGATTCCACCACATAAGTAGTCGCAGACGCACGTACCACGGGCGGGCGAGATGAAGTCCCAGTAGCTCCATCTCGCCCGCCCGTTTTTGTTGTGCACCGCGGCGCAATACAGAGAGGAATCTGCCCTTTATGCCTATCAACAAACGAGAGAGCCTGCTGTTCACCTTTATCATGTGCTTTTGCATGGTGCTCTGGATGAGCATCTACAACGTCGCCCTGCAGCATGGGGCCATCAACGGCGAGGTTGTTGCCGCTGCATGGCTCGGCTTCCCCGTTGTCTATGTCTTTGCCATGTGCTGCGACTGGTTCGTCGCCAGCCCGCTCGCCAAGGGATTCGCCTTTAAGTATTTGGTCACGCCAGGCAAGAGCTCGCCGCTTGCCATGACGCTCGCCGTTAGCTCCTGCATGGTCGTTCCTATGGTCATCATCATGTCGCTCTACGGTGCGTGTGAGGGCCTGTTCCACATGCCCGGCGGCCCGCTTGCCAATTTGCAGGCGCTGCCGATGATGTGGCTCGTCAACATTCCGCGCAACTTTATCATGGCCCTGCCCTGGAACCTGCTGGTGGCTGGTCCGGTTGCTCGTTTTGTCTTCCGTCGCGCCTTCCCCATGGGCACGGTCTTTGAAGAGCAGCATATGGAGCTCGTGCGCATGCCTGGCGCTCCCGTTGACGATGCCGTCAATGACGTTGCCGAGAGCATGGACGCCGAGCCTGCCTGCTAGGCAACAGCCTCTAACCTAGAGCGTCCGCCGCACCCGGCGATTCCTTTTTTGTAGACGTTGTCGCGCGGCTACGGGTGGGAAAGGTCCCAACGGTTAACATATACTCCATATGGGTAAAGAGACCAAAGCGCTGCCGCGGGGCGGCGCTTTGCGTTTGAAAAACTAGCTCGTCTAAGAGGAACTAGCATGTTAGACCGTTTTACCGATCGTGCGCGTAAGGTCATGTCCATGGCCAAGCAAGAGGCGCTCGATCTACACTCAAATAAGGTGGGCACCGAGCACCTGCTGCTCGCGCTTGCCAAGGAGGACGAGGGCATTGCCGCCGAGGCACTGCGTTCGCTCGACATCTCCTACGATGACATCATGGATACCCTCAAAGAGGTCCAGACCACGGTCCCCGAGCCCAGCGAGGAGACCGAGGCGGCCAAGCTCGCCTTTACGCCGCTCGTCATCAGCGTGATGGAGCGCTCCTTCCGTGTGGCACGCGAGAACAACCAGACCTATGTGTCGACCGAGCACTTGCTCATCGGCATTGTCGAAGAGGGTAACGGCATGGCCATGGACATCCTCATGCGCCTGGGTGTGTCGTCTGCTTCCATCAAGAAGGCCATCGAGAAGCTTACCGCCAAGGACCAGGACAAGAAGCGCCCGCTCGCCGGCGCCGGTGCTGGTCGTCCCGGTGCGGGCCTGCCGTTCTTTAGCGGCTCGGATGCCTCTCAGCAAAAGGGGAGTGGCACCGACACGCTCAAGCAGTTCGCGACCAACCTCACGCAGAAGGCGCGCGACGGCGAGCTTGACCCTGTGATTGGTCGCGAAAAGGAAGTCCAGCGTATGATGGAAATTCTTTCGCGCCGCACCAAGAACAACCCGCTTATCCTGGGCGACCCCGGCGTGGGCAAGACGGCCATCGTCGAGGGCCTGGCGCAGCAGATCGCTGCCGGCAACGTGCCCGAGAACCTTATGAACCAAAACATCTGGACGCTCGACCTGCCGGGCCTCGTTGCGGGCGCCAAGTATCGCGGTGAGTTTGAGGAGCGCCTCAAGAACGTGATCCAAGAGGCAACCGAAGCCGACGACGTCATCCTGTTTATCGACGAGATGCACACCATCATCGGTGCCGGTTCTGCCGAGGGCTCCATCGACGCGAGCTCCATGCTCAAGCCCGTGCTCGCGCGCGGTGCCTTCCAGATTATCGGCGCCACCACGGCCGAGGAATTCCGCAAGTACCTCACCAAGGACCCGGCCTTCGAGCGTCGCTTCCAGACCATCGATGTCGAAGAGCCGAGCGTCGAGGACACGGTTAAGATCCTGACCGCGCTCAAGCCGCGCTACGAGGAGCACCACCATGTGCGCTATACGCAGAGTGCTATCGAGGCCGCCGCGAACCTTTCCAACCGCTACATCCAGGATCGCTTCCTGCCCGATAAGGCCATCGACCTCATCGACGAGGCCGGTGCCCGCGCTCGCATCGCCGCGAATCGCGCGCCCGAGCCGGTGCGCGAGGCCGAGCATCGTATAGAGGAGCTCAAGGCCGCCGCGCAGGAGGCCACCGATAGCGATGACATGAACAAGGCCGCCGAGATCACCGAGCAGCAGAAGGCCGCCGAGATTGAACTCGCCGAAGCCAAGGCCGCCTGGACCGCCGAGCTCGACGCCAGCCCGCTCACCATCGACGTGAGTCAGATTGCCGACATCGTGTCCGTGACCTCTGGCGTGCCGGTTTCCTCGCTCACCGAGAGCGAGAGCCGGCGCCTGCTGCAGACCGAAAGCGTGCTCAAGACGCGCATCATCGGTCAGGATGAGGCAGTCGAGGCCGTCGCCAAGGCCGTGCGCCGCAGCCGTTCGCCGCTCAAGGACCCGCGTCGCCCCGGCGGCAGCTTTATCTTCCTGGGTCCCACCGGCACAGGCAAGACCGAGCTCGCCAAGACGCTCGCCGAGTACCTCTTTGGCAACAAGGACGCGCTCATCAGCTTCGACATGTCGGAGTTCGGCAGCGAGTTCGAGGTCTCCAAGCTCATCGGTAGCCCTCCGGGTTACGTGGGTCACGACGAGGGCGGTCAGCTTACCAAGGCCGTTCGTCGTCACCCGTATTCGGTCGTGCTGTTCGACGAGATCGAGAAGGCGCACCCCGACATCTTCAACATCCTGCTGCAGGTGCTGGAGGAGGGCCGCCTGACCGATAGTCAGGGCAAGACGGTCGACTTCCGCAACACCGTGATCATCATGACGTCCAACGTGGGCGCCCGCGAGATCGCGCAGGATGCGAGCGTCGGCTTTGGCACCACCGGCGAGCAGGGCCTCACCTCGAGTGAGATCAAGGGTCGTGCGATGGGCGAGCTCAAGCGCCTGTTCCGCCCCGAGCTGCTCAACCGTATCGACGATATTGTGGTGTTCCAGAAGCTCTCGGGCGAGAACCTGACTAAGATTGCGCACCTGCTGGTGGACGATCTGCGTCAGCGTTTGATTGCCAACGGCATGAACATCAAGCTCACCGATGCGGCCTATGACAAGATCGTGGCCGAGGGTACCGACCTCACCAATGGCGCGCGTCCTCTGCGTCGTGCCATCCAAAAGCTCATCGAGGATCCGCTGTCCGAGGAGCTGCTGGCCGGCGAGTGGGGCGAGGGCGATACCGTCCTGTGCGACGTGGCCGACGGCAAGTTTGTCTTTAGCCACGGCACGGGTGAGATCCCGGTGCCGCGTCCGGCAGGTGCGCTCGGGGGCGATACCGCTCCGGCGGCGCCGCACACCGGAAACGCCGCGCCTGTGAGCAGTGGCGTGAGCTCGGGCCCCGGTGGCATGATGCAAGCCGGCTCTGGTGCGCTGTAGGGATTAAACATACCTTGTATAACGGGGGCGTTTCCGATAAGGAAGCGCCCTCATTTCTATTGAAATGCGCTTCAATCTGCTGTGCTATACTAAAATCGAGATATAGTATAGCAAAGGAGCTGATATGCCTACGTCAATACTCGACACGCGGCCAGTTCAGATGAACGTGCGTATAGATCGCCAGCTCAAAGAGGCGGGAGACGCCGTCCTGACTCATATTGGCATGACGCCGTCACAAGCCGTTCGGACACTTTGGGAGTATCTGGTCGTTAACGGACGCATGCCCTCGAAGGGAGACGCGGCGGCTCCGGTTTCTGACGGAGTGGAGCCCCGGCGCATGGAGTCAAGGGCCGCGCAAGGCAGCCATATCGTTCGCGATTCGTGCCTCAAATACGGCATCCCCATCCCTGAGTTCTCGGGAGACTATGACGACCTCTATGAGGAGGCCATGGCGGAGCGCTATCCCGAGTGGGTGGAACTATGAGCACAGAAGGCGTCCTCAAGCTGTTAATCGATACCAACGTATGGATGGATTATTTTTCTGGCAGGTCCGACCGTACGGCAAATGTCGTCCATCTGATCGAGATTGCCGACGCCTCGGAGCGGATTGCCCTGTTTGCCTCGTCGCTTTCGGTCAAAGACGTTTCATATCTTGTCTCGGCGGCAATCAAGCAGGAGTGCCGAAGAAAGACTGGCTCACTGAGCGATAACGCCATTGCGGCGGCAGACGAAACGGCCTGGGCATGCGTTCGACAGATGCGCGAGCTAGCCCTCATCGCCCCGGTCGGTGCAGACGAGGTCTTCGACTCCTTTGTGTTCAAGTACCACCACAATGACTTTGAGGACGACCTGATGCTGGGCGTCGCCAATCGCATTGATGCCGATTACGTCGTGACGGAGGACAAGAATCTTATTAAACATACCAATGGTGTATGCATTAATGTTCAACAGGCGTTGAGGTTGGTTGGGGGGTCCAACGTTCCCTCTGCGCAGCCCGTCTAACCTGCTTTATCTTGATAAAGTGGCGGTACCCCGCCGTTAGCCGATGATGCGGGGGCGCTCGGCGTTTTCGACTGGTTTATGCACGCAAAGTCTGGGAATATACAAGGCGCATGTCTTACTGTCTAACCAGTTGCGCCAAGGAGGCACCATGGACTACAAGATTACCGGCTACGAGCCCGCTCAGCTGTTCCATTTCTTTGAGGAGGTCAGCGCGATCCCCCGTGGGTCTGGCAACGAGAAAGGCATCAGCGATTTCCTGGTTGCGTTTGCCAAGGAGCGCGGCCTCGATGTGTACCAGGACGAGGTCTACAACGTCATCATTCGCAAGCCCGCATCTGCCGGCGCCGAGAATGCCCCGACCGTGATGCTGCAGGGCCACATCGATATGGTGTGCGACAAGTTGGGCTCCGTTGAGCACGACTTTACGACCGATGGTATCGACCTGGTCGTCAAGGACGGCGTCCTCACCGCCAACGGTACCACCCTGGGCGCCGACAACGGTATCGCCGTCGCTCTGATGCTCACTGTTCTCGATGACGATTCGATCGTTCACCCCGCCCTCGAGTGCGTATTCACCACCGACGAGGAGACTGGCCTGGTCGGCGCCGAGACGCTCGACAAGTCCCAGATTAGCGCCCGCACCATGATTAACCTTGACTCCGAGGAAGAGGGCGTTGCCACCGTCAGCTGCGCCGGCGGCGTCGTCGTTACCTACACCTGCCCGATCGCGCGTGAGCACAAGACCGGTAGCACCCTCACGCTCGACATCTCCGGCCTGCTGGGCGGTCACTCCGGCAGCGATATCCACCTGGAGCGCGGCAACGGCAACCTCATCATGGCCCGCATCATCGACCGCCTGATGGTTGCCGGCGTGCCCGCCATCGTGAGCTTTAACGGCGGCACCAAGGACAACGCCATCAACCGTGAGTGCAAGGCTGTTCTGGTCTACGCCGACCACGCTGCCGCCGAGGCCGCGGCCCAGATCGCAAAGGGCATCATCGCCGACGTCACTGCCGAGCTCGAGGTCTTCGACCCCGGCTTTACCTGCACCGTCGAGATTGCCGACAACGTTGATGTCGAGGCCATGGACGATAAGTCCGCGCTTGCCCTCATCCGCGCTCTGCGTCTTGCCCCTAACGGTGTGATTCGCCGCAACGTCGCTACCGACGGCTCCGTCGAGGTTTCCTCCAACATCGGTGTGGTTGCCACTTCTGACGACGAGGTCAAGATTATGCTGTCCCCGCGCTCCTCGATCACCTCGCTGCAGAACGAGTTCAAGGACCGCCTGCAGACGCTGGCCGATGTCCTGGCTTCGACGCCAAGTTTGAGTTCGAGTATCCCGGCTGGAGCTATGCCGAGCATTCGCCGGTCCGCGACGTCTTTGTCGAGAGCTATCGCGAGCTCTTTGGCTCCGAGCTGCGCATCGAGTCCATTCACGCCGGCCTTGAGTGCGGCCTGTTTGCCGAGGCCCTGCACGGCCTGGACGCCATCGCCGTGGGCCCGACGCTCTCCGATGTCCACACCCCGGACGAGAGCATGGAGCTCGCTTCTGCCGAGCGCTTCTACGAGCTGCTCATCGACGTCCTCAAGCGCCTTGCCGCGTAAGGGTCGCGCTAGCAGCAGTTCGAGCCACGTGCTAGCGGATTGCAAATGACATTACGAGAGGGGGCATCCGAACTTTTGCGACGGGTGCCCCCTCTTCTTTTAAGAAATGTGGATTGATTGGCGCCTAGCCCATATCCGCCTTGATGAGGTCGAGGGTGCGCTGGCAGTTTTCGCGGACGGGGCCGAGCATGTGCTCGCGCAGGTCCGCCATGCCGGGCAGGTCGGCGTATTCGTCCATGATCTCTTCCATGCAAATGGGCACCTCGTAGGCGAGGTCCATCATGGTCGCAAAGCAAAACTTCTCGGATAGCCCGGCATCGGTGAGCGCCGCCTCCAGCGCGGGGTCGCCCATACCGTGGTATCGGCGGATAGCGCCTGGACCGATGCGCCCCACACGATTTTCGCCGCCAACGCTCATGGCAAGGCGCGCCCGGCGGCGCATGCGCTCGTATGCCAGCCCCGATGCGACATCGTACATTCGAGCCATCATGGCTGCGCCGTCGTTTCCAAGGAGCAGGGAATAGTTTTTCGCGTGCGCATCCGGTGCGCCGATAATGGCGTTGAAGAACAGTATCTGCGTAAACAGATACAGGTTAAGTTGATGGTGGCTCGTAGTTACGAAGAGCTCTTGAATGTCGCGGGTGGTCGGGCCGCCGTCTGCCGTGTACTTTTGGGCGGGCATCACCCAAGTGCCTGACAGAGGTCTTCTTGATGTAGGCGCCTGATCGTTCCGTCTTCGACTTTCACGCGGTCATAGCGCTCAACAATGAGGGCAGGTTCGTCCTCAAACATACGATATTCGACGTTTGCCGTTGCGATACCGGCGCGCTGGGCGCTTTTCATGCAGACAAACTCATTGAGAGCCTCGAGTTTAAATCCGATAACGCCATTTTTGAAAATATGCGTCGTGGGCGAGGACCCCATGCATTCGCACCAGCGGCCGTTTATGAACGCGAGTGCGAACTTGCCCTGGTTGCCTCCAAGTGACCAACTTTCATCTAGGCCCATCCACGATGCATCGCGGTCATCTCTGATCGACTTGAGACGGAGAGCAATTTCGTGGTCGTCTATAGGGCGGTATTCGCCGGAGCGATGCAGGACGGCGTCGATATCTTCTTCGGCACAAAATTGCACGCCGCCCGGACAGTCGAGTCCGATACGGCTGAGCAGTGCAACGGGATTGTTGGGCCTAACGTCGAATTCGGCGGCAATCGCTTTTCGTTGGTCCTCGCTGTCGGGTAGAAGGCCAAACAGGTACGGATTCATGACCTGTTGTCCGTATGTGCGATTTGATACGGGTATGTTGGTCGATAGGGCTGGCCCGTCATAGTCATGATCGTAGGTAAAGCTGATAAGACCGTTCTCATCTTGCGTGAGCGTTCCCGCAGGTACGCCGCAAATAATGGTCCGAAGTGATGTTCTGGCCATTGGCTATTTCCCTTCGGGCTTGGTTTGGTTAGATGCGTTTGCGGCAATCGAGACTCCGAGATTGGACATGGCGAAATCGGCGAAGACCTCGTCGTAGAGTGCGGATGTAAAGGAGGTATCTGCAAGAGCCGGAATGGCGGTACTACGACGGTTGCGATGATGAGGACGTTGAGTGTGATGGCGCCTGGGGATGCTGCGAGGCAGCGGATTGTCATGCGGAGCGTCGACTGGTCGCTCATTTTTCGCTTCGCCGATATCCCCTTGAGCGGCGAGCACCAGTCCAAGAGCGTCGAAAATCGCCAGCAACTTGTCGAGTCGAATGCCCGTGGCATCGCCTAGCTCGAGCGATGCGAGCAGGCGCTCCGAAACGCCGGCTTTTTTAGCGAGGGCCGCACGGGTGATTTCCTGCGACTCGCGTGCCTGACGCACATAGATGCCAGCTTGGCGTGGTGTGGTGATGGGAAGGGTATCCATGGCGATCTCCAACATGCAGACTTTTGCATATCAGTATGACATGCAAAAGTCTGCACGAAAAGGCCTCATGCAAAACTTTGCATGAGGCCTTGTACTGGCGTTGAGTTTTGAGCGATTGCGTTTGGCGTTACAGCGCCAAAATCCCCAGATGCTCAAGCAAGATCTTAAGTCCGATGAGGATGAGCACGATGCCGCCCACGATGGTGGCGGGTTTTTCGTAGCGTGCGCCAAAGGTGTGGCCAATCGCCACGCCGGCGACAGAGAAGATAAACGTTGCGACGCCGATAAGCGATACGGCGGGAACGATGTCGACCGAGAGTGCCGCAAACGAGATGCCTACGGCTAGGGCATCAATCGAGGTGGCGATGGCAAGGATTAGGTACTCGCCCAGGTCAATCCTCTCGGCATTCTTGTTGTCGCCTTCGTCCTCGTCCTCGGTAAAGGCCTCCCACAGCATTTTGCCGCCGATGAAGGCGAGCAGAATAAAGGCGATCCAGTGGTCGATGGGTCCGATGATGCCCATGAATTGACTGCCAAGCGCCCATCCGATTACGGGCATGCCGGCCTGAAAGCCGCCAAAGAACAGGCCGAGCACCGCGGCGACTTTAAGGTTGATCTTCTTCATGCCAAGGCCCTTGCAGATGGATACGGCAAAGGCGTCCATCGAAAGGCCAACGGCGAGCAGCACGAGCTCTGCGAGTCCCATAGTCTGGCTCTCTCTCTGCGGGCGGGCCCGCGTGTACCTCTTGGGGGAGTAACAAAAAAGACCCGTGGCGTACGCGTTGCGCGCACAGCCACGAGTCTCGTTCATTAAGGCAAGCCAGGCCGCATCGGCCAGTGTGTTGACTTACCGCGCCACCGGAGGCGAACCCGGTCACGCGACTACTCCCTCATTCATGTGAACCCCGATGCTACCACATAAGCAGCTCATTTGGGTTGGGGCTCTTTTGACTACCCCAGCGGTGTTCGCTCATTCTGTAAGCATCGGATTTCGCAAGCGCTGCGGGGACAAACCGTGAGAAACTATTTAGCGTTTATGGAGCGTATACGATGGGAGCGATGCCTTGGATAAGAACGAGCTGCAAAAGCGTATGGAACAGGCTATTCGCCTGACTGCCCCCGGCCAGCCGATCCGCACCGCCCTCGACATGATCATTGCTGGTCACCTGGGTGCCCTTATCTGCGTCGGCGACACCGAAAACGTACTCGCTGCCGGTAACGACGGCTTCCCGCTCAACATTTCGTTTACCTCGAACCGCCTGTTCGAGCTTTCCAAGATGGACGGTGCCATCGTCATCGATGCGACCTCACCCAGATCCTGCGCGCCAACTTCCACCTCAATCCCGATCCCTCGCTCGCCACGAGTGAAACGGGCATGCGTCACCGTACTGCCGCTCGCATGTCGGTGCTCACCGACGCCATCGTGATCTCGGTTTCGGCTCGTCGTGCCGTCGTCAACGTGTACGTCCACGGTAAGAGCTACGAGATCCAGCCTGTCACCACCATCATGAGCTCGGTCAACCAGCTCGTCGCCACGCTCCAGACCACCCGTCAGTCGCTCGACCGCTCCCTGCTGCGTCTGACAGCCCTCGAGCTCGACGACTACGTTACGCTCGCCGACATTACCGGGATTTTCTCGAGCTTCGAGATCATGCAGCAGGCAAAGACCGAACTTAAGGATTGCATTGTCAAGCTGGGCAACCAGGGCAAGCTCGTGCAGATGCAGCTCGAGCAGCTCGCCGGCTCCAGCATGGATACCGAGTACGACCTGATGATTCGCGACTATGCGAGCGATTCCTCCGAGGCCAATGCCGAAAAGATCCGCGCCAACCTGAGCCGTATGACGCCCAAGGACTTGTCCGACCCGCAGCATGTGGCGGCGGTTCTGGGTTACGACGACCTGGACGAGGACTCCGTCATGACACCGCTGGGCCTGCGCACGCTTTCGCGCGTGTCCGTCGTGCGCGACGGCGTGGCCGAGAAGATCGTCGACGAGTATGGATCGCTGCAGGAGCTCATGGACGACATCAGCGAAGATCCGGAGCGCCTGGGCGACTTTGGCGTCAACAACCCTGCCATTCTTGCGGACTCCCTGTACCGCATGAAGGGCACCAAACAGGGGAACGCATAATGGCGCCCGTATGCGCCGTGGTCGTTGCCGGCGGCAGCGGCCAGCGCTTTGGAAATCCCGGCGGCAAGCAGCTCGTTAACGTGGCGGGCCGTCCGCTCATGAGCTGGTCCATCCGTGCGTTCGATCGTAGCAACAAGGTCGGCCACATCGTGGTGGTGTGCCCTGCCGAGCGCCGTGCCGAGATGCGCCGCCTGGCCATCGACCCGTTTGACTATGACACGCCCATCAGTTTTGCCGATGCCGGCGACACCCGCCAGGACTCCACCCGTGCCGGCGTGCATGCGGTACCGGCGGGTTTCGAATATGTCGCCATCCACGACGGCGCCCGTCCGCTCATCACGACCGAGGCCATCGATCATGCGGTCGACGTGCTTATGGGTGACCGCTCGCTCGACGGCGTCGTGTGCGGCCAGCCGCGATCGACACGCTCAAGATCGTCGATGGCGATAATATCGTCGAGACGCCGCCGCGTGAGCTCTATTGGGCCGCGCAGACGCCGCAGATCTTTAGCGTCGATGCTATGAAGCGTGCCCATGCCACGGCGATTGCTGAGGGCTTTATCGGCACGGACGATTCGTCACTGGTCGAGCGCATGGGTGGGCGCGTCCGCTGCGTCCAGAGCCCGCGCGATAACCTTAAGGTGACGGTGCCCGAGGACCTGCGTCCCGTAACCGCGATTCTGCTCGGTCGCATGGCCGAGGGAGAGGACCTTCCCCATGTTCAGTAACCTGCGCATTGGCCATGGCTACGACGTTCACCGTCTGGTGGAGGGGCGTCGATGTATCATCGGCGGGGTTGACATTCCCTACGAGCGCGGCCTGCTGGGCCACTCGGATGCCGATGTGCTCGCGCACGCCTTGGCCGACGCCATTCTGGGCGCCTGCCGCGGGGGAGACATCGGCAAGCTGTTCCCCGACACCGATCCCGCCTACGAGGGTGCTGACTCGATGGTGCTACTTGCCCGCGTGATGGACTATGCACGCGAGCTGGGCTTTGAGTTTGTCGATGCCGATTGCACCATTGCCTGTCAGCAACCCAAGATCACTCCGCACCGCGATGCCATGCGCGCCAACCTTGCCCATGCCCTGGGCGTCGACGTGGAAAACGTGGGCGTCGCCGCCACCACGACCGAAAAGCTCGGTTGGGAAGGCCAAGGCGAGGGAATTGGCGCCTGGGCCGTCTGCCTGCTACAGAAAACCGTTAAGGAGTAACGAATGCGTATCTACAACAGCGCTACCCATAAAAAGGAAGAGTTCCAGCCCATCGAGTCCGGCAAGGTCCGCATGTACGTGTGTGGCCCCACGGTCTACGACAACATCCACATCGGCAATGCCCGCACGTTCATCAGCTTTGACGTGATTCGTCGCTGGCTCATCGCGAGCGGCTACGAGGTCACGTTCGCCCAGAACCTCACCGATGTCGACGACAAGATCATCAAGCGCGCCAACGAGCAGGGCCGTACGGCTGCCGAGGTCGCGACGGAGTTCTCGGATAAGTTCATCGGCGTCATGCGCGCCGCCAACGTGCTCGATCCCGATGTGCGCCCCCGCGCCACCAAGGAGATCGGCCCCATGATCGCCATGATCAAGACGCTCATCGAGCAGGGCCACGCTTACGCCGCCGATAACGGCGACGTGTACTTTGCCGTGCGCAGCGATCCCAACTATGGCCAGGTCTCGGGCCGCAACATCGATGACCTTATGGTTGGTGCACGTATCGAGGAGAACGAGGACAAGAACGACCCGCTCGACTTTGCCCTGTGGAAGGCCGCAAAGCCCGGCGAGCCCAGCTGGCCGAGCCCCTGGGGCGAGGGCCGTCCCGGTTGGCACACCGAGTGCGCCGCCATGGTGCACCGCTACCTGGGCACCCCAATTGACATTCATGGCGGCGGCTCCGACCTTGCCTTCCCGCATCACGAGAACGAGTGCGCCCAGGCTACCTGCGCCTGGCACCAGGCTTTTCCAACACCTGGATGCACACGGGCATGCTGCTGGTTGACGGCGAGAAGATGTCCAAGTCGCTCGGAAACTTCTTTACGCTGGCCGAGGTCCTCGAGCAGCACTCCGCTGCCGCCCTGCGCCTGCTGATGCTGCAGACGAGTTATCGCTCGCCGCTCGACTTTTCTTGGGAGCGCCTGGAGGGTGCCGAGAACTCACTCACGCGTATCGCCGGAACGGTCGAGAACCTGCGCTGGGCCGCGAACCATGCGACGGCCGATGCCGATGAGGCAGCATCCGAGGCGTTTGCCGCCAAGGCCGCCGAGACCCGCGCCACCTTTAAGGAGTGCATGGACGACGACTTTAACACCGCCGGTGCCATGGGTGCCGTCTTTGGCTTTGTGACCGAGTGCAACCAATACCTGGAGCAGGCGGGCGATGCCGTCGACAAGGCCGCAGTCCTGGCTGCCGCCGATACGCTGGTTGAGCTGCTCGACACATTTGGCGTCGAGCTTCCCGAGCCCAAGGTCGAGCTGCCGCTGGGCCTGCTGGGCGTTGCCGCCGGTTTGGTTGCCTACGCGGGTGACGACGTGGACGAGGCCGCTGCCAAGATTCTCGAGCTCGCGCCGATGCCCGTGCCGCCAAGAACTGGGACCTGGCAGACGCCATCCGCGACCAGCTCAAGGACCTGGGTCTGACGATTGAAGATACGGCCGCTGGTACCCGTATCAAGTCTCTCTAATCCCTACGGGTTTCCCAAGCACCCGACCTTGCCGTTCAAACCGTCGCTCGCGTACTCAAGTACGCGTCGCTCCTCTTTCACGGCAATCTCGGGCACTTGGAAAACCCGTACCGACCGCCCGAATTAATATTCATGGGCGGTCGTTTATTTTGTTTCGTTTGATAATTGTGTTAAGGAGGTCGCTTTATGGCCGACAATCGCAAGCGTGCATCGCGTGGAGGCAAGCAGGCTGCTTCTGGCTCGCGTCCGATTCGCCGCAACGACCGCGCTGCCGCTCCCAAGGGCCAGCGCGAGCGCTCACAGGCTGCTCGCCCGCAGCGTGAGCGTAGCCGCGATAACGTCCAGGCTCCCAAGGGCGAGTTTATCGAAGGTCGTCGTGCTGCCGCCGAGGCGCTGCGCACTGGTTTTCCCATCAAGTGCGCGCTCATCGCCGAGGGCGGGGAGCGCGATGCCGCCTTGTCGCGCCTGGTCGATGACCTCAACGCCGCGGGCGTCCGCATTAAGTATGTGCCGCGCGCGCAGCTCGATGCGCTGTCGAGCCATGGCGCTCACCAGGGCATTGCGCTCGAGGTGGGTAATTTCCCCTATGCTGATGTCGCCGATATCCTCGATCGCGCGGGTGACGGACCGGCGCTCGTCGTGGTGCTCGACCATGTGACCGACGACGGTAACTTTGGTGCTATCGTGCGCTCCGCCGAGGTCGTGGGCGCCGCGGGCGTCATCATCGCCAACAAGCGTGCCGCCGGTGTGACCGTGGGCAGCTACAAGACCTCTGCCGGCGCTGTCATGCACCTGCCCATCGCGCAAGTGCCCAACATCGCCCGTGCGCTCGATGACCTCAAGGCCGCTGGCTTTTGGGTGGGCGGTGCCTCCGAGCACGCCGAAGGCAGTTGCTGGGATGCCCCCTTCGAGGGTCGCGTGGCGCTCGTCATGGGCTCCGAGGGCGATGGCATCTCGCGCCTGGTGCTCGAGAAATGCGACTTTTTAACCAAGCTTCCCCAACGCGGCATGACCGAGAGCCTCAACGTTGCCCAGGCGACCACCGCGCTGTGCTTTGAGTGGCTGCGCCGCAACGCCGGCGAGCTCATGGGGGAGGAGTAGCGCATGTCCAAGAAGAACCGCGCCAAATCCAAGGCCAAGCGCTTTGGCGAAGGCTCGGCCAAGCCGATTGTTTCGGCCGCGACCTATGGCGTGGGCGGCAATGCGTTTGCACAGGCTATCGCCGATCCAGTCTCGACGGTGCACTCCAACAAGCCCGAGCTGCTGGTGGTTGACGGTTACAACGTGATCCACTGCACGCCGCGCTACGAAAAGCTCGTGTACGACCATTCCGACGATCCGTATTCCAGCGACGTTCACGATATGGCGCGCACCGCTCTCATCAACGACGTCGCCGCCTTTGCCCAGGGCCGCTACGAGGCCGTGATCGTGTTCGACGGCGCGGGCAATATCTCCAACGAGCGCCCCAACCTGCCGGCCCGCGGCGTGCGCATCGAGTTTTCGCCGACGGGCGTCTCTGCCGATACCGTGGTGCAAAAGCTCTGCATCGAGGCACGCGAGGAAGGCCGCGCGTGCTCCGTGGTATCGAGCGACGGCACGATCCAGGCCGTCGTCATGGGCAAGGGCGTAACGCGCATCTCGAGCCGCATGCTGGTGGACGAGATCAAACAGATCGATAACGACGTTCACGAGGCAGAGGAAGCTCCGCAGATCAAGATGACTCTGGGCAGTCGCCTGAGCCCGATGCCCTGGCCAAGCTCAAGGCCCTTCGCGGGAGGTAGGGGAGCTGCCGGCGCGGCGCTGTCTCGCTAACTCCATTCAGCGATGTCGATCATTCTACGGAGGCGCCATGTAAGCGCCTCTTTTAGATATGGCAGCCTTGCCGTGAGCGCGTCGTTTCTGGACAGAATCTCGATTGCCTCGTCAACGAAGCCTTCGAGTTTGTCGCCGTCAAACCAGCTCATATCCTCAACAAGCAGCATTTGTTTCGCGGGGCTTGAATGAAACTGCGCGCTGGTAAAACTGTGCTCTCCTGCCTTAAGCTCCTCTAGAGAAACGTTGCACCAGAGCGATGAGCCCGAATCGAAGATGGGGGCAGGTCTGCAGGCTAGCGTGTTGACGTTTCGCACAAGGCCAAAGTTACGCCAATGACGGTCATAGTTGGCAATGATGTCATCGCATACAATCATGCGGTCAAGGGCGTCTTTTATATCTGTCGCTCCAAGCTCCTCGCAGTTTGCTACATACCGTTCGTAACCGGTTAGTCGCTCGTCTGCATTTGCATGCTGGTTTACATAGAACGCAGGGACATATTCTTCTTCGTCAGTTAAGAAGACATTGCATGTGCTCAAGGCAGAAGTACCCGCGCCTTCGAGCGAATAGGGTACGTAATCGCAAGTGTTTAGGATGCGACGGTGAAGTGCAGTCGCCACCATCTCGTTATAGGGTTCCTGGTTTAGATGCGCACCTGCCTTGTGGAGGATTCGACGGTCACCCTCGCATGTCCAGTACTTTTGAAGATTGCCGTCCGAGGTGTTGTCGGGCTTTGCGGCAGCCGCTTTTCCCTCTGGGGCGAAGGGCGCAATGCTGAGAGAGACGTCGTCAAAAGCATTATTGAAGAAATTGATATCTTCCCACGCGAGACCGGAGCCTTGGGGCCTAATCCAATACTGGTCGGATAAGGAGAGGCCAAGATTTCGCTGTACGAGTTCATCGGGAACATCGACTGCGGCTTCTGCAAGCAGGGAGCTAGCCCAATGCGTGCGAGCGGGATACCGCGGCCGCGCCACCAGATGCGGAAGGAGTCGAGCGATATGGGGCTATTAGGGCCAAATACTCCAATAGGGGCGTGGGCACGATCGACGTCGGCGCCGATGTGGGTAAAGTCTTTTCGCGATGTGCTGTAGACCAGCTGGGCGACTTCGTGCGTGCGGTTCATGAGGGTGAATGCGATCTCGCTTTTACCGTGGCCGCGGCGGGGACGTCCCCCCGTTTTGGTCACGGAGCGGAGTCGCGTGTCTACGCTGTCTTTGTCGATAAGCCACACGCCAGAAGCTTTCCGGGCCTCAAGTGCTCCGTTTTTTATGAGCTCCTGCACCCTGCGCGGAGTGATGCCGAGCAGTTCGGCAGCTTCCTTGGTAGTAAGCATCGCGAAACCCTTCGTTAGAACGAACAGTTTTATCTATTCCATTGTAATTAAAACTATTCGTTTTGACGAATAGTTTTAAGATGTGGTCGGTCGAAGGGTCTGTTGCGCCTCGTCCGTAATTCCTTTATCCTTAACAGGCTTCGCGCGAAAGCGCCAAGTGTGCCAGTGTGGCGCAACGGTAGCGCAACTGATTTGTAATCAGTGGGTTGCAGGTTCGATTCCTGTCACTGGCTCCATGAGAGTTTCGGGCTCTGTTCCTTGTGGGACAGGGCCCGTTTCTATTTATGTTGACATGTCAGCGGGTTTGACTCCCACCAGGCTTCAGGTTTGTCTCGATCCGTAACACGAGTGGGCTGAAGACCCTCCTTATTGTTACAGATCGAGATGAAAACGGTGAAGCCCATGGTCTGCTTGATCGAGCGAGGATTTTCCACGCTCGATCGTGCCGTGGAAGCCCGATTGCAACCTATGTAATAGTGCAAGAGGGTCGTTATCGAAGTTCGTTCCAGCCAGCGTACTCTACTATGACAAAGTGTTCCCTCGGGAAATGTCACCGCTACATGCAAATTCACCGTCCGTCATATCTAAACTCAGCAAAACCGCAGGTCAAAGGTATATAGATACGCCCGGCACCGTGTATCTAGAGGTTTTCGTTGACAGCCCCCAAGGTTGCATCGTATTATCTTTTTCGTTCGCGGGGGCGGCGGTCCAAAAGACCAAAGAACCTGCGGATACTTGAACGATTGGGAGTTTGCCCGAGTGGTTAATGGGGACGGGCTGTAAACCCGTTGGCTCTGCCTACATAGGTTCGAATCCTATAGCTCCCACCCGTCAAGTGCCTGTATAGCTCAGTCGGTAGAGCACTTCGTTGGTAACGAAGAGGTCACCAGTTCAAGTCTGGTTGCAGGCTCCATCCGGCGGTGTAGCTCAGTTGGTTAGAGCACACGGTTCATACCCGTGGCGTCACTGGTTCGAATCCAGTCACCGCTACCATAGGTAACACGGTGGCTTCTCAATAGTATGTTGAGAGGCCACTATGGTATAAAGGCAAAGTCCCGTCCGGGGACGACCTGTTAAGAGGAGGGCTTTATGGCCAAAGAGAAGTTTGAGCGCACTAAGCCGCATGTTAACATCGGCACCATTGGTCACGTCGACCACGGCAAGACCACGCTGACCGCTGCCATCACCAAGGTTCTCTCCGAGACCGAGGGCTGCAAGGCTGACTTCACTGCGTTCGAGAACATCGACAAGGCTCCCGAGGAGCGCGAGCGCGGCATTACGATCTCCGTCTCCCACGTCGAGTACGAGACCGCTTCCCGTCACTACGCTCACGTTGACTGCCCGGGTCACGCTACTACGTCAAGAACATGATCTCCGGCGCTGCTCAGATGGACGGCGCTATCCTGGTCATCGCCGCTACCGACGGCCCCATGGCTCAGACCCGCGAGCACATCCTGCTCGCCCGTCAGGTCGGCGTTCCTTACATCGTCGTTTTCCTGAACAAGTGCGACATGGTCGACGATGACGAGCTTATCGACCTCGTCGAGATGGAGACCCGTGAGCTCCTCTCCGAGTACGATTTCCCCGGCGACGACATCCCCGTCATCCGTGGTTCCGCTCTGGGCGCTCTCGAGGGCGACGCCAAGTGGATGGACGCTATCCGCGAGCTCATGAACGCCGTCGACGAGTACATCCCGACGCCTGCTCGTAACAACGACCTCCCGTTCCTGATGGCCGTTGAGGACGTTATGACCATCTCCGGCCGTGGTACCGTTGCTACCGGCCGTGTCGAGCGCGGTGAGCTCAAGCTCAACGAGCCCGTCGAGATCGTCGGCATCAAGGATACCCAGAACACCGTCGTTACCGGTATCGAGATGTTCCGTAAGTCCATGGACTTCTGCGAGGCTGGCGACAACGTCGGTCTGCTGCTCCGCGGCATCAAGCGCGAGGACATCGAGCGCGGCCAGGTTCTCTGCAAGCCCGGTTCGGTTACCCCGCACACCAAGTTCACCGGTGAGATCTACGTTCTGACCAAGGAGGAGGGCGGCCGTCATACCCCGTTCTTCGATGGTTATCGTCCTCAGTTCTACTTCCGTACCACCGACGTTACCGGTACGGTCAAGCTCCCCGAGGCACCGAGATGGCTATGCCTGGTGACCACATCACCATCGAGGGCGACCTCATCCACCCGATCGCCATGGAGGAGGGCCTGCGCTTCGCTATCCGCGAGGGTGGCCACACCGTCGGTTCGGGCATCGTCTCCACGATCATTGAGTAAATTAGCTCTTTGATATAGCTGACTTAGAGAACCCGGCACTTATTTGGGTGCCGGGTTCTTTTCTGCAATGGATATTGAGCCGTTGCTGGTGTCGAGAGGATCGATAATGGTCCTGGATGCACCGTCGATTAGATCTCGATGGCTTCATTGATGTGTTCCAAATATGAATGGATCCACCGAGAACCAATTGACTCGAGGTTTTCATTGACAGCACTTACGTGGAGCTGATAAAGTAACAACTCGTGCCCGTACGGGGCGGAAATGAAAGGTTCAGGATACATGCGTACTCTAGTTACTCTTGCGTGCACTGAGTGCAAGCGCCGCAACTATACGACCACCAAGAACAAGTCGACCATGCCTGATCGTATGGAGATCAAGAAGTATTGCCCCTGGTGCCGTCACCACACGCTGCACAAAGAGACTCGCTAGTCTCTAGTCATATACGCCAGTAGTTCAATTGGTAGAGCATCGGTCTCCAAAACCGAGTGTTGAGGGTTCGAGTCCTTCCTGGCGTGCCAGTCATTATTCCGTAAGCTCCCACTTGGGGGCTTACGGTTTACTCATGTATAAGCGCATTGCGCGGAGGTAACCCAAATGGCCAACAAGAAGAACAAGAAGAAGGCACAGCAGCAGGCGCCTGCCAACAACGCTGCCGCCAACTCCAAGGTTGAGGCCAAGAAGGCCGTTGCCAAGAAGAGCGAGAAGGCTGCGAAGTCTAAGAAGAACGAGAAGCCTGGTTTCTTCGCCCGCACCAAGAAGTATTTCGCTTCGGTGAAGTCCGAGATGAAGCGTGTCACGTGGCCCGATAAGAAGGAGCTCGTGAACTACTCGGTCGTCGTTTGCGCTTCTCTGATCGTCGTCGGCGTCGTCATCGCTCTGCTCGATGCTGGCTTTGGCGAGGCTCTTGCTCTGTTCTCTGGATTGAGGGGCTAAACCATGTCTAAGCGTTGGTACGTCGTTCACACTTACTCTGGATACGAGAACCGCGTTAAGTCCGATCTCGAGCATCGCATCGAGACTATGGGCATGCAGGACCGTATCTTTGATATCGAGATTCCTATGGAGCGCGTCACCGAGATTAAAGAGGGTGGCAAGCGCGAGACCAAGGATTCCAAGATCTTTCCGGGTTATGTCCTGGTTCGCATGGAGATGGATGACGATGCGTGGACGTGTGTTCGCAACACGCCCGGCGTCACCGGTTTCCTAGGCGGCAACGGCAAGCCCGCTCCGCTTTCCCGCGACGAGTACAACAAGATGACTCGTCGTCCCGGTAAGGGCGATTCGCCCAAGCGCACCTCGGTTGATATTCAGGTCGGCACGTCCGTCCGCGTCACCGATGGCCCGCTTACCGACTTTGATGGCAAGGTCTCCGAGGTTAACACCGAGGCTGGCAAGCTCAAGGTCACGCTGATGATCTTTGGCCGCGAGACGCCGGTCGAGCTCGACTTTAACCAGGTCGCTGTCATCGCTTAAGTTTTCGTCCGTTCGCGCGAGCGTGCTTCTTCTGTGACTGCTCATCTCAGGAGTGCTTCTAACACGTGCGTGCTTACGATATAGCAAGTACTTCACACTCGTGATTCGAAAGGAATGACCATGGCTGAGAAGAAGGTTGCCAACGTCATTAAGCTCCAGATTCCTGCTGGTGCAGCTAACCCCGCTCCTCCCGTCGGCCCCGCTCTGGGCGCTGCTGGCGTGAACATCATGCAGTTCTGCCAGGCCTTTAACGCCGAGACGCAGGACAAGAAGGGCGACATCATCCCCGTTGAGATCTCTGTCTACGAGGATAAGTCCTTCTCCTTCATCACCAAGACCCCGCCGGCGGCTCACCTCATCAAGAAGGAGCTGAACCTCAAGTCTGGTTCCGCTAAGCCCCAGGCCGACAAGGTTGGTCAGCTCTCCCAGGAGCAGCTCACCAAGATCGCCGAGATCAAGATGCCGGACCTCAATGCCAACGACATTGACGCCGCCAAGAAGATCATCGCCGGTACCGCCCGTTCCATGGGCGTCACCATCGCTGAGTAGCGATTTCTTATGGTAACGACGGGTGCTCCGACCTGGGCGCCCGTTAAATGTGTGCAATAGGGCACACGATACGATGTGGGAGGGCTCACGCCCGTTTAACCACAGGAGGTAATGCACATGGCTAAGCATGGTAAGAGCTATAACGCCGCTGCCGAGAAGATCGATCGCGCCACGCTCTACACCCCCCTTCAGGCTGCCAAGCTCATTAAGGAGCTCGACACCGCCAAGTTCGACGAGACCGTCGAGGCCCACTTCCGTCTGGGCATCGATACTCGTAAGGCTGACCAGAACATCCGTGGTTCCATCTCCCTGCCCCACGGCACCGGCAAGACCGTTCGTGTTGCCGTCTTCGCCGAGGGCGAGAAGGCCCGCGAGGCTGAGGCTGCCGGCGCCGACATCATCGGTTCCGACGAGCTTGTCGCCCAGATTCAGAAGGGCGAGATCAACTTCGACGCCGCTATCGCTACGCCGAACATGATGGCCAAGGTTGGCCGCATCGGTAAGATCCTTGGTCCCCGTGGCCTCATGCCGAACCCCAAGCTCGGCACCGTGACCATGGACGTCGCCAAGATGGTCTCCGAGCTCAAGGCTGGCCGCGTTGAGTACCGCGCCGACCGCTACGGCATCTGCCACGTGCCCCTGGGCAAGAAGTCCTTCTCTGAGCAGCAGCTCGTCGAGAACTACGCTGCCCTGTACACCGAGATCCTGCGCGTCAAGCCCTCTTCTGCTAAGGGCAAGTACGTCAAGTCCATCTCCGTGTCTTCCACCATGGGCCCTGGCGTCAAGGTCGATCCCGCTATCCAGCGCGACTTCCTGGCTGAGTAACTAACAGTTACTGCCTGAGCAAAGCAAGCATTGCTAAAGAGACCCGGTTCTGCCTCGTGCAGGACCGGGTCTCTTGCTTTTGAGTCAACGAAACCACCACGAAGGGGACAGGCACCCTTGTGGTGGTTTTACTTGTGTTGTACTTTAGCGCGATGTAGTACTACCCGAGGCCGAAGGGAGCCCAACATGTTTAAGAACACGCAACAGCTCCTAGGCCTAGCGCTACTAGATTGGATAGCGCGCTAGGGTTGTAATCTCGCTATAACGATTTGTTGTACCCGGGTGCGCTATCGTCTGCCGCTTTCAGGCGTGATGAGCGACACGGGTATTTTTCTATCTCTAGGCCTTCTCTCTCTCCTGAAAGCCATCTGTCATAAAACGGTCAATCAGGAGGAACATATAAGCCGCAAAATCACAATCTTTGACGCCACCCTGTGCGACGGTGAGCAGTCGCCGGGCGCCAGCATGAATACCGAGGAAAAGCTCTTCATCGCCCGCCAGCTGGTGCGCATGAACGTGGACGTTATCGAGGCGGGCTTTCCCATCTCGAGTCCTGGTGACTTTCGCTCCGTACAGGAGATTGGCAAGATTGCGGGCGACCGATGCACGGTATGCGGCCTGACGCGCGCTGTCGACAGGGATATCGAAGTGGCTGCAGAGGCGCTCAAAACGGCCCAGAGGCCCCGTATCCATACAGGGCTGGGTGTGAGCACCAGTCACCTGCGCGACAAGCTCCATATGACTGAGGAAAGGGCAATTGAGTGAGCGATCCATGCCGTCAAACATGCTCGCAAGTTCGTTGACGATGTTGAGTTTTATGCCGAGGATGCCGGCCGCTCCGATCAGGAGTTTCTGGTGCGCATTATCGAGGCGGCCGTAAAGGCCGGTGCCACGGTCGTGAACATCCCCGATACGATGGGCTACAACATGCCGTGGGACTTTGGCGCCCGCATCCGTGACCTGCGCGGGCGCTGCGGGTGCGGCCGGTCAGCGTGCGGTCGACGTGATGGAGTATCGCGAGTACGAGATTGAGCGCATTGCGCGCCAGGCATTTGAGGCGGCGCGCAAACGTCGCGGCAAGGTGACGAGCGTTGATAAGCGCAACGTGCTGGAGACGAGCCGCATGTGGCGCGAGATCGTGCATCGCGTGCAAGACGAGGAGTACTCCGACGTGGAGCTTGAGGACCTGCTCGTCGACAACGCCGCCATGCAGCTCATCAGTCGACCGGCAGACTTTGACGTCGTGGTGACGGAGAACATGTTCGGCGACATCCTGTCCGATGAGGCGGCTCAGATTACCGGATCGCTCGGTATGCTTGCCTCTGCCTCGCTGGATGATGGCGTATCGCTGTTTGGGCCGAGCGCTGGCAGCGCTCCTGACATCGCGGGGCTCGGCGTGGCCAATCCGCTGGCTCAAATCTTGTCGGTGGCGATGCTGCTGACCTACGCGCTCGACATGGGCGAGCAAGCCGCGTGGATCGAGAGCGCCGTGGCGCGCGTGCTCGACGAGGGCTGGCGCACCCGTGACATCGCCGATGTCAACACCCCGGCAGATAAGATCCTCGGCACCACGACGATGGGCGACAAGGTCGTCGCCGCGCTGTAGGCGATGCCGATTCAAGCTGTCAAATATCTCAATCTGTAACATCTAAGGGGCAAAATCGTTCCTACCTGTTACAGATTGAGATTTTCGGCTGAGCATCCGTGGTCTGTCTCGATCTGTAACAGCTAACCGATTATTTGGGCCCTACCTGTTACAGATTGAGACAAACCGTTGGGACAGGTCGGACGAGTCAGCAAAACCACCACAAAGGTGCCGGTCCCCTTCGTGGTGGTTTTTAGCGCAACGAGGTGTTCCCAGCCGACCATACGGGCGGCCTTGCGCTCACGCTGCTCGATGACAGCGCATATTTAGACGCGAAGTGCGGAACCGGGTGCATATACGAGCCGCGTAGCGTTACGAATTCATGGGAATGACCGTATCGCCAATTTGTACGCTTGCAATCTTGTCTGTGTCACAAACTTGCGAGAACGGCCAGGTCTTGTGGACATCAGTGGTGCCGTTATCCAGTTTATTTGCGAAATAGCCGCTGTGGCTGGTTGCGTCCTCAACATGACCGTCTTTGAACGTCACGATGAGGGGTATGTTGCCAACGGCATCCATAGACTCCTCCATGTTTTGAGACATCTTGCCGCTGTTGTTGTCGTGTTCGATGGAACGATCTATGTTGTAGCGGACTGAAACGCCAACGCAGGATACGGTGGCCTCTTGAATCGTCGCCTTGGTGCCGTTAAAGTTGACCGATTTGGGCGCGGGAATCGTAACGGATGTATCTTCGTAATTCAGCTGGAACTTAAGATCCCATGGGCCCGTAAGTATTTTCTTATACTCGGGAAGCTCTTTGCCAGCACGTGGCACAACGAGTGAGTTGATATGCGTGCGGACGGTCCTGCCCATAAGGCCGGGTGATTCAACGCTGAACTGTGCAAAGTATTGAATGCTGGAGTCATTGGGGTTCTTGTCAATGAGCCATGATTGGCCTTGGCCGCCATGCTCGCCATCAACGTATACGTTCCATCGACACTTCCGGCGATAGTTCCGTTCTCGCCCGGCTCGGAAAGCTTTTTCAGGGCAGCGGGATCGTCGAACGTAAGCGTATAGGCGATGGTAACCATATCCTTGTCGCCCATGATGGCGTCGGCGGTCACGGTGACTCCGTTGTTGGAGCAGCTAGCACCGACGGGCCGGCCAATACGGTCGATGATCTCGGTTTGAAAAGCAGGTCCGTCAAAGATGTCGGAAAGCATGTCAGAAGGAAGCGGCAGGACGCCTGTTGCCATAGCCGTGCCAGCGCCTCCAATGACGATAGCGAGGACTGCCGTTACAGCGGCAATGCGAGCGACTGTTCTTACGGGATGGCGGGCGATGCGCGGCTTGCGTCGCGTGCCATTAAAGTTGCTTTGAGCGGTCGCCGCATCGCTCGAGGCGACGGACTGAGCAATCGAGTTTGCCATGTGCTGCTTCGCATTATCGGTAAACGAAATGTGCTCCAGGGCGTGGCGATAGTCATTCGAATTCGTAGTCATTGTGGTCTCCTTTCAAGGAAAGCCGAAGTGACGCACGTCCGCGGCTAAGGTGCTGGGCGGTTGCAGCTGGCGTCGCGTGAACGGCGTCTGCGATTTCCCTGATGCTCATGCCTGCGTAGTAGTGCAAAAAGATGGCGATGCGCTGTGCTTGAGGCAGGGCCGTGACAGCGGAAAGAATGGCGCAGTCGCGTTGCGCGAATTCTTGCTCGGTATGTGTTACGGGTGCGCAGAAATCGGGGAGCGAATCGAGGTCGACAACCGGGTGATTCGCGTGCGTACGGCCGATATCGCGACATGCGTTCAGTGCGACTCGGATCACCCAAGCACGTTCGTGTTCGAGCGAGTCGAACGGTTGAGTGCGTTGGAGAATCTTGATCAGCGTGTCCTGGCAGATGTCTTGAGCGTCGTCAGCGGATCCAAGGGCCGAATAGCACAATCGAAGGATGAGGTCGGAATACGTGTCGACCAAGCGCTTTGCTTCCCGCTCGATCTGATCGGCATCGCATCGGAGCGTGCTATTGCGGTTACGGCGTGCAGGCATAGTGTCACCTCCAATTGGTCGTGGTGGATATAGGGAAGGCGTCTCGCGAGGTCCCTCTACATACAACACGGTCGAGACTGCATAAGTTGACAAAAAAAGACGGCACGTGAGCGCCGTCCTTACAAAACAATGAGTGTTCTCGTTAATTACACAAGCACCGTGATGGACAGGTCGGACGAGTCAGCAAAACCACCATAAAGGTGCCTATCCCCTTCGTGGTGGTTGTTGGCAGTTACCAGGGGGTTCTGGCGGTTGAAGACTCGATTGCTTCGTGGCGTTTGAGCTCGCGGCGCATGGTTTGCGAGTTGAGCCAAGCGGCCTTCCAACCGCGCGTGGGGTAGCGCGCCTCGTCAATTTCGATCTTGGTATAGCCACAGGCGTTGACAATCTTCGTTCCGCATGGGTGTTGGCGCTCGCGTTGAAAGTTGGGGCCGTAGCTTTGGTGCACATGCCCGTGAATCATATAGTCGGGACCCCAAGACTCAAGAGCCGCATTAAAGCACTCGAATCCTCGATGCGGCAGGTCGTCCAGGTCGCCCATGCCTGCGACGGGTGCATGGGTAAGTAGAATATCGCATCCGTCTACCAGTGCGATTTTTCGCGATAGCTTGCGCATGCGTTTTGCCATCTCGCGCTCGGTATACATGTTCGCGCCGTCGCGGTAGCGCATGGAACCGCCCAGACCCGCAATGCGAATACCTCGGTACACATATACGCTGTCCTCAACACAAATGCACCCGCCCGGTGCATGGCGCGCGTAGCGGTCGTCGTGGTTGCCACGAACGTACACAAGCGGTTTGTTGATGACAGTGACCAAAAACTCAAGATAGTCCGGATCCAGGTCGCCTGCGGATAGAATCAGGTCAACGTCCTCAAAGCGCTCCTTGCGAAAACATTCCCACAGGCAGCGCTCTTCGGTATCGGCTATGGCAAGGATCTTCATAGGGCGCGGACTTTCGGCTCATCGTCGAGTTGTGGAATGGTGCCCACCACGTTGTCGGCCAGCCAGTCCATCTCGACGATTTGCGTGCTCGGCAGTGGGGGAAAGCCCTCGATCTGCACCACGCCGTCTTGGCTATGGAGCTCGCCGCCAAATGGATTGATGGAGCCCTCGACGATGCCATTGCGGAGCAGCTGAACAAGCTTGCGCGTCTGATAGGGCAGGCCCGGAGCGTAGCGAATGTCGATGATGCCCGAGCTCATACCATACCAGTAGTTGACGGCACGAACCTGGCTGTCGTCACTGGTCTCATCCCAGGTGCCGTGCAGCAGGCTTCGCACGATAAGCTCGTAGTATCGGCCCCAGTTCCATACCGGCATGGCGATGCCGACGACCTTGCCATCGACCAGGCGGTGGAGTCCGTAGGCCGTAGGGTCTTCGAGCGACTTGGACATGTCAGCGCCGGTCATAACGCTCACGCCTTCGCGGCACATGGCCTCGGCAAGACCGCCGGCGGGCACATCGCCCCAGGTCAGGATAATTTGCGCGCGGGGGTCGAGCAGCGAGGCGCCAATCGCAAAGGCGTTGATCTCGCTAAGCGCGCCCGACGCAAAGACGGACGCGTGGTAACCAATGCGATGGTTGTCCGCCATACTGGCGGCAAGGGCGCCCAGGAGGAACTTGGCCTCGTACATCTTGCCAAAGTACGAACGGACGCTTTGGTGGGGAAGGCCGATAGAGCAGTTGAGAAACCGCACCTGGGGATACTCAACGGCTGCCCTGAGCGTGTATTCCATCAGACGGTGCGAGGTCGAGAAGATGACGTTGTCTCCATGTTTGACAGCCGTTTCCACGGCGGCGTAGAACATGTCCGGATCGTGGCAGTCCTCGAATGCCTCGGTGCGCACGATGCCGCCAAAGTGCTCGTCGAGATACTGGCGCCCCTGGTCGTGCAGGCTGTCCCAGCTCGACGTAACGCAGGGGAATTCATGGATAAAGGCGATGCGCAGGGGGTTGGCAGCCGAGTAGACGGTCTTGCCCATAAAGAAGTTGAGCACGCCGGAGGTGGACTTGGCGGGTGTCTCTTCCTCATCGACGCTCGGTGCCTCGACAAGATCGACCTTGTCCTCGTCATTTTTGCCGGCAATGATCAGCTCGCGCCAAATCTTGCACAGGCGGTTTACGACGATGTCCGTCGGCGTATCCAGCAGGCGGTCCTGGTTGTACACGTTGAGGTAGACGAGCATGGCGTCGGCGGGCGTAATGTCCAGATGGTCGCCGCCGGCGCGCAGGTAGGCTCGTTTAAAGAGTTGGAAGGTATGGCGCAGGTAGTCGACCTTTTTCTGTGGCCACTTTTCGACAAGGTCCTGGCCGAGCATCTTGGCGAGCGTCTCATAGCTTCCCTCGCGCGAGAACTCAATCTCGTATAGGGGGCAGACGCGCCAAAACGCGCAGAACTCGCCGTACAGGCGACTTTCGACGGAATCCCATGTGCCGGGGTAGAGGCGGGTGACCTTGGCCGAAACCGTCGGGGCGTCCAGGAATTTGAGGACGCTGACGCGCTTGTTGCCCTCCTGGACGTAGAACCGATGCATGAACTCGGTGACGATGATGGGGTCGCGATAGCCCTCGGTCACCTGGATGTCGTAGAGGTTGGACCACTTGCGGGCGAACTCGGTGTTGAACGGCAGCAGGGGCATAAAGTTGCATGAAAAGGCGGACTGACGGCCTTGGTGACCGTGCCGACGACCATTTCGAGCGGAATGTCCCTTAGGCCGACGCTCTCTCGCTGACCTAAGGGGAGCTGGGCAACGAGGCTATCGAGGTCCGTAAGGTACGGGTGCTCGCTTTGGCTGATGGCGCGACGGCGTCCCTGCTCGCCGCGCTTGCGTGCTTGACGATAGGCCTCTTCCATGGTGTCTACTCCCTTAGTCGTTTAAACAACGATATGAAACATAGTACCACGATGCGAAACCACCAGAAAGGTGCCTGTCCCCTTTGCGGTGGTTTTAGGCGATGATGGGGGCGATGGCGCGGATACAGGCGTCGGCTGCCGTAAAGGTGGTGCTGTCGTCACTGACGATAAAGATGATCTTACCCTTAATGCCAAAGTCGCCGATCTCGCTAAAGAGCACGTAGGGTTCCTTGTCAAAGCCCGAGATGGGTGAAACGGCGACCTTGGTGGCACAGGCGAGCTCGTCTGCCAGCGCATCGAGCGAGTCCCACTTTGACGCGTCCTTCACCGCGACGGGAACGACAACGCGTCCAAAGGGCATGAGGTGCACGAGTGTGTTCTTGGAGATGTTGGAGTTGGGGACGATGATGGTCTGTCCGCAGGCGTCCTCGATGGTCGTGTGGCGCCAAGTGATGTCCTGGACCACGCCCGACACGCCGCCGACCTCGATATTGTCGCCGGGCTTGATGATGCCCATAAAGGTCACTTGCATGCCGCCGATAAGGTTTGATAGCGTGTCCTGAAAGCCGAGCGAGATGGCGATGCCGCCGACGCCAAGAGCGGCGACGAGCGCGTTTGCGTTAATGCCAAAGCAGTTGTCGAGGATAAAGCTGCCGCCGATCATCCAAATGACGGCACGCGCGATGTTGATGAAGATGCTCGATGCGGGAAGCGGGTTGTCGTCTCGGTTGAGTAGGTGGCGCAGGGTCTTGGATGCCACCTTGGCGGCGATGGCGGTGACTATTACCAAGATGACGGCCCAGATGATGTTGTGGACCCAGCGCTGCTCAAAGAAATGAAGAATCGGTTCAAACAATTCCATGTAGGGAAAACCTCCTAATGATCATTCAACCATGATACCCACCAAAAAGCCCGTCCGATCACATCGGACGGGCCGATAACTTGAGATGGGGTGGCCGCGGTGGCGTAAGCTGGGCCGCCGGCGAGCACGCCGGCAAGGAGTGCGGCGGTCAAGCAAGACGGGGAAGGAGTCTTCTCATGGCAGTTTCCTTAGTTCTTAACCAGTGGTTCCTGCTGACGCTGGATTATCGACATGATATGCGAAAACCGTCGCAAAGGTATCTGTTCCTTTGCGGCGGTTTTGACGTTTGCGCAGATAAAACCTGCCAAAATAAACCTGTCCCTTATTGGCAGGTTTTAGCTCAGCAGCATGCGGTCGTTGGCGAGCTCGCCGCCCGAGACCTCCTCGAACTTCTGCAGCAGGTCAGCTACGGTGAGCGACTTCTTCTCGTCGCCCGCCACGTCGTAGATAACGTGGCCCTCGTGCATCATGATCAGGCGATTGCCCAGACGGATGGCGTCATTCATGTTGTGCGTGACCATGAGCGTGGTCAGGTGGTTCTCGTCGACAATCTCCTCGGTCAGATTGAGCACCTTAGAGGCGGTCTTGGGGTCGAGTGCCGCGGTGTGCTCGTCGAGCAGCAGCAAGCGCGGCTTGGTGAGCGTGGCCATGAGCAGCGTGAGTGCCTGGCGCTGGCCACCCGAAAGCAGGCCGACCTTGGCGTTGAGGCGCGTGTCCAGGCCAAGGTCCAGGCGCTTGAGCAACTCAACGTACTCGTCCTTCTCGGCCTTGGTGACGCCCCACGAAAGGCCGCGACGCTGGCCGCGACGCTTGGCGAGGGCCAAGTTCTCGGCAATCTGCATGTCGGCTGCGGTGCCGCGCATGGGATCCTGGAACACGCGGCCCAGGTACTTGGCGCGCTGCGACTCGCTCAGGCGCGAGATGTCGGTGCCGTCGAGCTCGATAACGCCCGAATCGAGCGGATATACGCCGGCAATCATGTTGAGCAGCGTGGATTTGCCGGCGCCGTTGCCGCCGATCACAGTTACAAAGTCGCCGTCGTTGAGGGTAAGGTCGACGCCGGTGAGCGCGCGCTTCTCGGTGACGGTGCCCTTGTTAAAGGTCTTCTTGACGTGCGAGAGCTTAAGCATCTGCCTCATCTCCCTTCGTGTAGGAGCTGCGGAGCTTATAGCGCTCCCAAACCACGGGCACGCACAGGGCCACGGCGACAATCACAGCAGAGAGCAGTTTCATGTCGTTGGCGTCCATGCCCAGCTGCAGCACGATGGCGCGGATGAGGAAGTACACCACGGAGCCAAAGACGGCGGAGGCCAGACGGACGGAGAACTGCGTGAGACCGCCGGGCAGCAGGCGGCCGAGCACCTCGCCGATGACGATGGCGGCAAGACCGATAACGATGGCGCCGGTGCCATGCCAATGTCGGCATACTTCTGGCTCTGGCAGATGAGCGCACCCGAAAGGCCAATGAGGGCGTTGGAGAGCACGAGGGCGATCATTTTGGTGGTGTTGGTGTTAACGCCCAGGGCGCGGATCATGTACTCGTTGTTGCCGGTGGCACGCAGCGCCGAGCCGATCTCGGTGCCAAAGAACCAGTACAGGATGGCGACGATGGCCACGGCCAGCACAATGCCCAGGATAATGGCAACAGTGGACTGCGGCAGGCCCGTCATGTGGCTGACGGATGAGAAGATGGTGCCCTTGGCAAGAATGGGCGTATTGGACTTGCCCATGATGCGCAGGTTGATGGACCACAGACTGATCTGCGTAAGGATTCCGGCGAGGATTGCGGGAATCTCAAAGACGGTGGTCAAGATGCCCGTGACGGCGCCCGCGATGGCGCCGGCGCACATGCCGGCCAGCACGGCGAGCAAGGGGTCGACGTTATTGTTGACGATGAGCACGGCGCAGACACAGCCGCCGAGGGCAAAGCTGCCGTCGCAGGTCATATCGGGGATGTCGAGCAGGCGGAACGTGATAAACACGCCAAGCACCATGATGCCCCAGAGGACGCCCTGCGAAACGGCGCCCTGCAATGCAATGAGCATGCTTCATACCTCCTAGGATAGGGTGGACACGTGATTTTCCATAATAGCGGTACCAATGCATAAAAGAGCGGCGGACAGACGTTTTGTTTTACCTGAAACAAGCAGGGCGAACGCCGGCCTTTAGCGTTCGCCCCAATGACTCAGATATTGAATAACGCGGCTGTGGCGCGCGTGCGGGCCCTAGACGCGTTACCGCGCATGGCGCTACTCGTCCAGAGCGGAAAGGTCGATGCCTAGGGCCTCGGCCATCTCGTCGTTCTTGACGACGACCAGGTCCTTGCTCGAGAGGTGCTTGATCGGCATGTCCTCGGGCTTGGCCTCGCCCTTCAGGATCTTAACGGCCATCTCGCCCGCGGCGTAGCCCAGGTCCTTATAGTTGATGGAGAGGGTGAACAGGCCGCCGGCCATGCACATACCCTCCTCGCCGGTCACGAAGGGGAGCTTATTCTCCTTGCAGATCTGGCCGACCTGCGAAGCGCCCGCGGCGATGGTGTTGTCAGTGGGGGAGTACAGCGCGTCGACCTTGCCCACGGCAGACTCGACGACGGACTGAATCTCGTTGGAGCTCGAGACGGTGAAGTCGGTGTACTCGAGGCCCAGCTTGTCGAGCTCCTTCTTGGCGGCCTTGATCTGGACGTCGGAGTTGGACTCGGCGGTGCAGTAGAGCAGGCCGACCTTCTTAACGTCGGGCAGGACCTTCTGCATCATCTCGAGCTGCTCGGCGACCGGGGTGAGGTCGGAAGCGCCCGTGACGTTGGTGCCGGGCTTGTCGTTGTCCTGGACCAGGCCGGAGGCGGCGTAGTCGGTGATGGCACAGCCCACGATGGGGATATCGGCCGTGGCGCCGGCGGCAGCCTGCGCGGCGGGCGTGGCGATGGCATAAATCAGGCTGACGCTGTCGCCCACAAACTTGTCGGCAATGGACTTACACGTGGACTGGTCGTTCTGAGCGTTCTTCTGGTCGATCTTGACCTTAAGACCGCTCTCCTTGATGGCCTTGACAAAGCCATCGTTGGCGGCGTCGAGTGCGGAGTGCTCGGTGAGCTGCAGAACGCCGATGGTGTAGTCGGAACCGGCGGCAGCAGAGCCGGAACCAGAGTTGCCGCCGCATCCGGCGAGCGGGGCGAGCGCGAGCAGGCCGGCGGAGACCAGAAGGCTCCTGCGGCTGATGGTGATGTCCTCATATCATTACCCCCAGTATAAAAATGGCTGGAAACACTGCACTGGGACAAAGTGCAAGTGGGACTATAGTAGCGCTGATGTCCATTTTTACAACAGCCTGGCGGGTTTTTTAATACAGAATCGGATGGGCGGTACGGGTAGTCGAATGGGCGGCGGAGGGTCTTATGCGGCGGAGGAGGCGTCGTCCTCGTCCAGGCGGCGAAGAGCTTCTTGCCGTCGAGGAGACGTGTGGTGACGTTTCTCATTCGGCCGATCTCTACGGTACGCAACGTGTCATCGGCGCCTCGCGCGTCATAGACCGTTCCCAGCAAATACGAGATGCCGTCTCGTTGCTTGATGGCAAAGGGCCGGAGTGTCATCCGCGCCACTTCGACCTCTCCGCGTGCCGTGACACTCGAAATATCAAAACTCACCGTGGTTCCGTGGTCGATGGCCTGCTCGATGAGCTCGCAGGCATCGATGCGCTTGACGGGCGTGCGTGTGGCCTTGGTGGATTTGTCGCCTGCGCTTGGAGCAGGCTCGGGTGCATCGAGGTAGCCGCGAACGTCGGCACTCGCCATGGCGACCAGGTGCTGCGCCATGCTCTTTCGAATGGCGATGGGCGTGGAGCGGTTGCGCATGACCATGCCGTGGAGCCGGATGATCTCTTCGTCGGTGAGCGGACGGGTCAAGAGTCGATAGCCCACGCCGCGCTTGTACTCAATTTCGTATCCGGCATGGCGAAGTGCGGAGATGGCGGTGTAGATGCTGCGCCGCGCCGCGGAGATGGGCATGCGGGCGGGGTCGTCGGGATGGGCGAGGCGCCGGATCAACTCATCGGAAAGCATGGCCTTGTCCTCGCCGGTGTTTTCGCTTAATAGTTGCAGGATGCGAACGGCGCGATAGGCTGCCATCGAGGCGGCGCCCCTCGTCGTGGTCTCGTAAGTTTCAACAGCGGTTTCGGTCATGGCGCCCACGTCCTTTCCGTTTTGGGTGGCGACGGTATGGAGCCTAGGACGCGGGGCTTTCCCAGGGGCGCAGAGCACTCTGGGCGGTCGGTGGCCGTCGGCAAGCGGCGGGTCGAGTTTTCAACAGCCCTGCCCAACTGACCAAAAACTTGCCAAAAGCTTGACGGATGCTGTTGAAAAAAGCGCCCCTCGGCTTGCCGAGAGGCGCTGGCGTGATGCGCTGGAACGCGTTTGGTGGCGCTGTGGCGATTAGAAGTCGGCGTTGCCCACGGTGCGCGGGTGCGGCAGGACGTCGCGGATGTTGCCCACGCCGGTGAGGTACATCACCAAGCGCTCGAAGCCCAGACCGTAGCCGGCGTGCTTGCAGGAACCGTAGCGGCGCAGGTCAAGGTAGTACTTGTACTGCTCGGGATTCATACCCAGATCCTTGATGCGGGCCTCGAGCAGATCCAGGCGCTCCTCGCGCTGGGAGCCGCCGATAATCTCGCCGATGCCCGGCACCAGGCAGTCGGCGGCGGCGACGGTCTTGCCGTCCTCGTTCATGCGCATGTAGAACGCCTTGATCTCGGCCGGGTAGTCGGTCACAAAAGTCGGTCGCTTAAAGTGCTCCTCGGTCAGGAAGCGCTCGTGCTCGGTCTGCAGGTCGATGCCCCAGCTCACGGGATAGTCAAACTTGTGACCGGCGGCGACGGCCTGCTCCAGGATTTCGACGGCCTCGGTGTAGGTAACGCGGGCAAAGTCGGAGTTTGCCACATGGTCCAGGCGCTCGATCAGGCCCTTGTCCACAAACTTGTTGAGCATGTTGAGCTCGTCGGGGCAGGTGGCCATAACGTCCTTAAGGACGTACTTGAGCATGGCCTCGGCGTTATCCATGTAGTCGTTCAGGTCGGCAAAGGCCATCTCGGGCTCGATCATCCAAAACTCGGCGGCGTGGCGCGTGGTGTTGGAGTTTTCGGCGCGGAAGGTGGGGCCAAAGGTGTACACGTCGCCAAAGGCCATGGCAAAGTTCTCGGCATTGAGCTGGCCGGACACGGTAAGGCTCGCGTGCTTGCCAAAGAAGTCCTGGCTCCAGTCGACCTCGCCGGACTCGGTGAGGGGCGGGTTTTTGGGGTCAAGCGTGGTCACGCGGAACATCTCGCCGGCACCCTCGCAGTCACTCGTGGTGATGATGGGGGTGTTGACGTAGACAAAGCCTTGCTCCTGGAAGAAGCGGTGGATGGCGGCAGCCGCGACAGAGCGGATGCGGAACACGGCGCGGAACAGGTTAGTGCGCGGGCGCAGGTGCTGCTGGGTGCGCAGGAACTCGACGGTTGCGCGCTTCTTCTGCAGCGGGTAATCCGGGGCGCTCGCGCCCTCGACCTCGATGGAAGTGGCAGAAAGCTCGAAAGGCTGGGGCGCATCGGGGGTCAGCTTGACGGTGCCGGTGCAAATGAGTGCGGCCGAGACGTTTTGATGGGCGATCTCGTCGTAGTTGTCGAGTGCCTCGCGGTTCATGACGACTTGCAGGTCGCGGAAGCAGCTGCCGTCGTTGAGCGTAACAAAGCCAAAGTTCTTCATGTCGCGGACGGACTTGACCCAGCCGGCGACGGTGACGGTCTGGCCGCCGAGCGACTCGGCGTCGGCATAGAGCTGCGCGATTTTGGTGCGGTTCACGTATCCTCCCATAACGGTTGAATGATAGTTATCCATACAGTTCGATATTCTAGCAGCTCGGCTCATTTGGGCTATACAGATAAGGCATTGGCGGGATGGTTTTTCAAACGAAAAGCGCCCGCGGCCAAATGGTCGCGGGCGCTTGACGAGGTGCCTTTTGGCTGTGTGGCGCGGGGCCTGGCTACTTGGTCTTGGCAACCAGCAGCGGGTCGCCAAGCTTGACGAGCGGGTTGCCGCCGATAAGCGTTCCAGACTCGCCGACATGGTCGATGCTCTTAAGACGATCGAGCTCGGAGACGATGACGGTCACGATGTCCTCGTGGCCGGCGGCCTTGATGGCCTCGCGATCGAAGCTGATGAGCGGCTGGCCGGCCTTGACCACATCGCCCATCTCGACAAAGCGGGCAAAACCCTTGCCGTTCATTTCCACGGTGCCCAGGCCAACATGGATGAATACGCGCAGACCGTCCTCGGTAATCATGCCGATGGAGTGGTTGGTGACAGTGGTGGCGCCGATGCGGCCGTTGGCGGGCGCATAGATGGTGCCGGTAATGGGCTCGATGCCATAGCCTGGCCAAGCATGCCCGAGGCGATCGTCTCGTCGGGAACCTCGTCCAGGCTGACGAGCACGCCGTTGACGGGGGCATAGATGACGCCTTCGCGGGTGGCGAAGCTCGCTGCGGGCGGAACGGACGCCTCGCCGGTCGAGGTGAAGGTGGACTTAAGCGAATCGAGCAGACCCATAGTTGCCTCCAACTTAAATAGGCGCATATCGCGCGTTTGGTTTGCCGGAAACGTTTCATATCTGTTTCGCGGCTTGGTCAACACCCCCTATTCTACGCTGCTCAGCGATACCTCTGAGCTGGGATTATGTGATATATCAGTTGAAGGGAAACTTATTGCTGGCGTGTTTCTGCGTCACGGGTTCAAGTGGGGTACGCTTGAAGGCGAAAAACAATGGCGCTTAATTTGCGCGAAGGGAGCACATATGATTGTCGAGAACCATGCGCTGTGGGGCGAGGAGCCGACCGAGGAATATCCGGCGACGTTTACGTATTTGGGTGCCGAACCGCTGCCCGATAAACCGAATGGCCGCCGCCCTGCCGTGATTATCTGCGGCGGAGGTGCGTTTACGCATATCGCTCCGCATGAGCAGGATCCCGTGGCGTTTGCGTTTTTGGATCACGGTTACCAGGCCTTTGTGCTCAACTATGTCACAAGTTCTACGGGTGACGTGAGCTTTCCGCACCCCCAGGCAGATCTTGCCAAGATGGTCGCCACGGTGCGTGCGAATGCCGACGAGTGGCATGTCGATCCCAAGCGCGTGTGCGTCGTGGGCTTTTCTGCTGGCGGCATGATTTGCGCCTCGCTGGCAACGCAGTGGAAGACCGGACCTTTCGCGGGCCTTGCCGGGGCTCGTCCGGAGGATATTCGTCCCGACGCCGTGGTGCTGGGCTATCCGTTGCTCGACCTTGCCTATGTGCGCGATATGCAGACGCGCGACCCGCGCATCGACCTGCGCGTGCCCAAGACGGGTGGCAAGACGGGGCGCGATTTGCTCAACGACTATCTGTCGATGGTGACGGGCGGCGAGGCGACCGATGAGCACCTGGCCGACATTTGCCCTACCACGCACGTTTCGCGTCAGATGCCGCCAACCTTTGTGTGGGGCGTGTCCGACGACAAGACGGCGCCGATCGCACAGGTCTACCCGTTTGCCCAGCGCATGGCCGAGGAGGGCGTCGTATGCGAGATGCACGTCTTTGACCAAGGTGGTCACGGCCTTTCGCTCGGCAACGCCAATACCGCGGTCGATAACGAGGACAAGCAGGTGGCGGTCCGTCCATGGATTCGCCTAGCCTTCCGCTTCCTGGAGCGCCACGGTTTCTAGACCGCGCAGCACGAGAGTGGATAATCTCCCATTTTTTGGTCTGCTTTTCGACAAAAACGGGGGATTATCCACTCTCGTGAGATGGGCGTCTGATAGCTTTCCTTGTTGTATTTCTACCAAACGGTGAACTGGGCGTTTTCCGTGTTCCAATGGACATCGCGAACGTAGTCGCGCACGCCCGTCGCGTCTCGTGCTTCGAACAACTCAAGAATATGAGCATGTTCGTTGTTGGCTTTATTGAGCAGTTTGCAAGCCGTCTCTTGGTCAACAGTCTCGTAATCGCGCTTGATAAAGCAACGCTCGAGCTGCGAGATCATATCGCGCAGACGGTCGTTGCCACAGCGGTTGAAGTACGTAAGGTGAAAGTCTCGCTGAATGTCGTCATACTTACGGATGAGACCGCCTTGGATCGCGAGGTCCATGGAGCCGACGAGAAATTTCAGCTGCGTAATATCGTCGTCAGTTAGATTCGGACAGGCGAGATATGCGGCCTGCCCGTCGAGCGGCCCCATAATCTCAAAGACTTCAACGGCGTTTTGCTGATCGAACCCACGGACGCGGAATCCGCGGCGGGGGAGATTGTCCAGATAGCCGTCGCTTGCGAGCTGGATGAGCGCTTCGCGGACCGGCGTGCGCGACACGCCCATGGCATCGCAGATCGCCTGCTCGCTCAGCCGGTCGCCGGCCGAAAGCTCGCCGGCGTCAATACGGCTCGAAATATAGTCGTATACGTGGTCCTTCAGGGGCTTTCTGAGCGTTTCCATGAGCCTATGTTCCTTAACGGTATATTTCTAAAAGCAAATACGTTTCACTTGAATAGCTCAGTTGAATTATAGAACGACCAGCTAAATCATGCTACTTTGCGCCGATACGTAAGAATACGCTTACCGAAGAATACCTACCGTTCAGGATTGTATACAATATACAAAACAGGAAAACCGCCCTAAGATAAAGCCATCGAAAGGAAGGCGGGCGCGAAGAAGTCCCGCTCTCTGCTAAGAGATCCAAGGAGGATCATCATGACCAAGTTCAGCCACGTCATCATCCGCCGCCCCGGCAAGTCCCTGAGCAATGGCATCACGAGTGCCCCCGAGCTTGGCCAGCCCATCTACGAGCGCGCCATCGAGGAGCACTACGATTATGAGCATGCGCTCGAGCAGTGCGGCGTTGACGTGTCGGTGCTGCCGGCACTCGAGCAGTATCCCGACAGCTGCTTCGTCGAAGATCCGGCCGTTATCACTCGCTGCGGCGCCATCATTACCAACCCCGGCGCCGATAGCCGCAACGGCGAGAAGGACGAGATTGAGCCGGCCGTCCGTCGCTTCTTTGACGACGAGCATGTCAAGCACATCGTTTCTCCGGGCACGCTTGACGGCGGCGACGTCATGATGGTCGGTGACCATTTCTACGTCGGTCGCTCCGCTCGTACCAACGAAGAGGCATTCGCCAGTTCTGTGAGATTCTCGAGGGCTGGGGCCTCGAGGGTTCTGAGGTTCCGCTGGAGGAGGTCCTGCACCTCAAGACGGGCGTCAACTACATCGAGGACAACAACATGCTCGTCTCTGGTGAGTTCATCGATAAGCCTGACTTTGCCCAGTACAACAAGATCGTCGTGCCCGAGGACGAGGCGTACGGCGCCAACTGCATCTGGGTCAACGGTACGGTCATCGTTGCCGAGGGCTATCCGACTGTGCTCAAGGCCGTGCAGGATCTGGCTACAAGACACTCGTCGTCGACACCTCCGAGTATCGCAAGGTCGACGGCGGCCTTTCTTGCCTGTCGCTGCGCTTCTAACGCGATAGCTGTAACAGTCTGATGATCGCTTGACCGATGGCCCGGCACCCGATTCGGGACGTCCGGGCCATCTTTCGTTCGATCACATGATGAAGGGGGTGCACATACAATGGCCTCTAAAACTTCTAACGACGAGATTATCGACCCCAATGGTCTGGATCTCTTCCGTCTGACCATGATGGTCATCACTGCGAGCATCTGCGGCGGTATCTTTTCTCTTGCCGGCGATATGGCGGCAGGCGGAGCCAATACCGGTGCGGTTATCGTCTCGTGGGGAATTTGCTTTATTGGCGTCTTTGCGTTGATGATGGTGTTCAACGGTTTGTCTCAAGCCCGTCCCGACCTGACCGGTGGCATCTATGCATACGCTGCGGCCGGTTTTGGCGATTACATTGGATTCAACTCCGCCTGGGGCTACTGGATCAGCGCATGCCTTTCCAACGTGAGCTTTGCACTTTTGCTGTTTAGCGCGCTGGGCTATTTCTTCCCTGCGTTTGGCGCGGGCAACAACCTGCTTTCTATCGTCTGCGCCAGCGTGTTTTTGTGGTTCCTTACCGCCCTTGTGCTTCGTGGCGTTAAGGAGGCTGCGGGCATTAACACGATTGTCACCTTGGCGAAGCTGGTGCCGCTGGGACTCTTTGTGCTGAGCATTGTGCTCCTGGGCAAGTTCAACGTCGATATCTTTATGGACAACTTCTGGGGAGAGCCGGCTGGTCCTGGCTTTGGCGAGCAGGTTGTCTCGACCATGATTGCCCTTGTCTGGGTCTTCACGGGCATCGAGGGCGCCGTTGTCATCTCGGGCCGCGCAAAGTACGTGCGTGACGTCGGTCGCTCGACGGCGCTCGGATTTGCGGCGGTCTTTGTCCTGTATTTGATTATTTCTATGCTGTCGCTCGGCATTATGCCGCGAGAGGAGATGGCACAGCTTGCAACGCCCTCCATGGCGGGAATTCTCGAGTGCGCAATCGGTCCGGTTGGTGCTGCCATCGTAAACCTTGGCGTTATCCTTTCGTTGGTCGGCGCGCTGCTGGGCTATGTCATCATTGCGTCCGAGACGCCGTTCGAGCGGCGCGCCAGGGATCCTTCCCGCTGGCGTTTGCCAAGACGAACAAGCACGACGCCCCGGTGGTAACGGTTCTCGTGAGCTCCGGCATTACGCAGCTCTTCTTGATCGTGTCGTATGTGGCGGCGAGCACCTACCAGTTCTTCTATAGCTGCGCAGTCAACACGATTCTGGTTCCGTATGTCTGCTCGGCTGCCTATTACATGGTGATTGGCTGGAAGAACGAGCATCTGGACGGGCCGCATGCGCCCAGCGTCGGCAAAGCCCGCTTCTTCGGTACGCTCGGCTTCATCTACACATTGTTCCTGGTGTGGTCGACGGGTCTTCAGGGCGTTATGATCACGACGATTCTTTTTGCTCCGGCCATTCCCGTTTATATGCTGGGCGAGCGAGGCCGCGGTAAACCGGTGCTTCCGCATCTGCACGACAAGCTGATCGCAGCGGTGGTCATTGTCGTGGCAATCATTTCGCTGTATCTGCACTTTGCCGGCATTGCGCCGATAGTCTAAGACTGCGGCAAGCTTCATCGCTTGGTAAGCCGACGGAGGCATCGCGTGCCGGTGCCGTTCGGTAATCCATAACTGACGTGGGCCTCTGTAACGTGCCTTTGTGAGCGCCCACCAAGCCCGCGCAGGTGACATTTGTTGCCAGCGCGGGCTTTTGTTGTTGCGGCGAAATGCTGCCGGCAGCTGGGGACGTTCCTATTGTGCCGGCACCCTGGGACACTCCTTGGATGTTCCGCATGCGACGGAGGGAACGGATCATTTTGTCGAGGGGCGGGCGGCTGCTTCGGTCCTCGGGGAACCGCGTCCCGTTTCGAGAGCAGATTCCGGGCCGCAGTTTCCCCGAGGGCTCCATTGGGAAATTGCATCCCAGTCTGAGCGCCGATTCCGGGCTGCAGTTTCCGCTAGATGCCTCAACCGGAAAGCCCATCCCGTTTAGGTGTTCCGGAGTGGGATTCGGTTTCCGCAGCAGGCCCGTCTGGGAAGCAATGGCCCAGAATCCCCCCTGCACCGATCTGTTGATTGAACATCGTTGCATGTTCGCGCTATCATGCATGGTTAAAATTGGTTAGCCATGGCAAACGGTTAGCCATGGTGAACATAAATACAACGCCCTGTGGGCGCCGGGGGAGGAACACGGACGTGAAGCTCGATACACTCGAGATTGGAAAGGACGCCGTTGTCGCATCGGTGGCATCGGACGATCAGGCACTTCGACAGCATATTTTGGACATGGGTCTAACGCCGGGCACCGAAGTCACCATGATGAAGTACGCCCCCATGGGCGACCCGCTCGAGATTCGCCTGCGTGGCTACGAGCTGACGCTGCGCAAGGACGATGCTGCTCGCATCGAGCTCGTGGGTGTTCACGACACAGACACGGGTCCGCGCACTAACGTCGCAATCGGCACGACGGAGCACCCGGCACTCGGCGAGGGGACGTATTCGCCCCGTGCGGCAAAGACGGCCGTGCCCGAGGCGCGCCGCTGCATTTTGCCCTCGCCGGCAACCAAAACTGCGGTAAGACCACGCTGTTCAACCAGCTGACGGGCTCCAACCAGCACGTCGGTAACTTTCCCGGCGTGACGGTCGACCGCAAAGATGGCACCATCCGCAACCACCCCGAGGCGAACGTTACCGACCTGCCCGGTATTTATTCGCTGTCGCCGTACACAGGCGAAGAGGTCGTGAGCCGTCAATTCATCCTTGACGAGCATCCCGACGCCATCATCGACATCATCGACGCTACTAATATTGAACGTAACCTGTACCTGACGCTGCAGCTTATGGAGCTCGACTGCCCCATGGTCATCGCGCTCAACATGATGGACGAGGTGACGGCCAACGGCGGCGCCGTGGACGTCAACCTGCTCGAGAGCCTGTTGGGCGTGCCTGTTGTCCCCATTAGCGCTGCCCGCAACGAGGGTATTGGCGAGTTGGTGGATCATGCCTTGCACGTGGCGCGGTTCCGCGAGCGCCCCGGTCGCCTGGACTTCTGTGCGCCCGATGGCCCAGACGGCGGCGCGCTGCATCGCTGCATCCACGGCATCGCCAACCTTATCGAGGACCATGCCGCGACGGCGCATATCCCGGTGCGTTTTGCGGCGACCAAGCTGGTTGAGGGCGACGAGCTGGTGACCGAGGCGCTTCATCTGGACCGTAACGAACTTGACGCCATCGAGCACATCATTACCCAGATGGAGGGTGAGGCCGGTACCGACCGTCTATCTGCACTGGCTGACATGCGCTTCGGCTTTATCGGCGACGTGTGTGGGCGCTGCGTCGTCAAGCCGCACGAGAGCCGCGAGCACGTGCGTTCCGTCAAGATCGACCGCATCCTGACGGGTCGCTACACGGCCATTCCGGCGTTCCTGGTGATCATGGGTCTCGTCTTTTGGCTGACGTTTGGCGTGATCGGCGTGGCGTTGCAGGGACTTATGGAGGACGGCATCGCTGCCGTCATCGCCTCGGCCGATGCGGGCCTCAAGGCGTTCGGCACCAACGACGTGGTGCGCTCGCTGGCTGTCGACGGCGTGCTTACGGGCGTGGGCAGCGTGCTGACCTTCCTGCCGATTATCGTCGTGCTCTTTTTGTTCCTCTCCATTCTGGAAGACTCCGGCTACATGGCGCGCGTGGCCTTTGTCATGGATAAAGTGCTGCGTCGCTTTGGCCTGTCGGGCCGCAGCTTCGTGCCTATGCTCGTCGGTTTTGGCTGCACCGTGCCGGCTATCATGTCAACCCGTACGCTCCCATCCGAGCACGACCGCAAGATGACGGTCATGCTCACGCCGTTCATGAGCTGCTCGGCCAAGCTGCCGGTTTACGGCTTGCTGTGCGGGGCGTTTTTTCCACAGGCGACGGTTCCCGCCATGGTCTCGCTCTATTTGATTGGCATTGCGGTCGGTTGCATCGCGGCTTTGGTGCTCAATCGCACGGCATTTAAGGGTGACCCGGTGCCGTTTATCATGGAGCTTCCCAATTACCGCCTGCCGAGCGTCAAGACGACGGTGATGCTGGCATGGGATAAGGCCAAGGACTTTATTACCAAGGCCTTTACCATTATCTTTGCCGCTACCGTGGCCATCTGGTTCCTCCAGACGTTCGATATCCGCTTTAATGTGGTCGCCGATCAGTCGCAGAGTCTGCTTGCCGGTTTGGGTAGCATTATCGCGCCGGCGCTGGCGCCGCTCGGCTTTGGCGATTGGCGTGCATCCACGGCGCTCGTCACCGGACTTATCGCCAAGGAGAGCGTCATTTCGACCCTCACCGTGCTTTTGGGTGCAACGTCGCCCGCGGCACTGTCGAGCATGTTTTCGCCGTTTACCGCTTACGTGTTCCTGGTCTTTACGCTGCTGTACCCGCCCTGCGTAGCGGCAATCGGCGCCGTCAAGAGTGAACTGGGCGCGCGCTATGCCGTGGCCGTGTTCGCGTTTCAAGTGACGGTCGCCTGGATTGTGGCGTTTGTCGTGCATTCGGCGGGCATATTGCTGGGGCTGGCTTAGTTATTTATTGATGGCGCAACCTCTGTGTATTGAGTTGATTACGGCCCCGCATCTGTTGCTGACGGATGCGGGGCCGTTGCTATATAATCGCCCATCGCTCAAGACAATCGGAGAGGGTTCCTACATGACTCAGGCAAGACAAGATGGCATCTCGCTCAAGCAGTGGCTCCCGCTTATCGGGCTCGCCTGCTGTGCGTTCGTGTTCAACACGTCGGAGTTCATGCCCATCGGCCTTCTGACTGATATCGCCGCGTCGTTCTCGCTCACCGAGGCCCAGGCAGGCATCATGATCTCGGTCTATGCTTGGGGCGTCATGCTGCTGTCGCTGCCACTCATGGTGTTTGCCTCGCGCTTTGAGTTCAAGCGTATGCTGCTCGGCGTGCTCGCCGTGTTTTCTCTGGGTCAGTTCCTGTCCGCTGTGGCACCGACATATCCCATCCTGGTCTGTGCGCGCCTGGTGGTCGCTTGCGCACATGCCGTGTTCTGGTCGGTCGCCTCGATTATGGCCTCGCGCCTGGTCGACAGTCGCCACGGGGCGCTCGCCATTAGCATGATCGCCACGGGCTCGTCCATCGCGCAGATCTTTGGCCTGCCGATCGGCCGCGCCATCGGACTGGCCGTGGGCTGGCGCATGACATTCGCCGTGGTCGGGGCCCTCTCGGCTGTCGCGGTTGTCTACCAGGCCGCGGTGTTCCCGGCCATGCCGGCGGGCGAGCGCTTTACCGTCAAACAGCTGCCCGAGCTGCTCAAGAACCCGTTCCTGATTGCGCTCTACGCGGTCACGGTCTTTATGGCGACCGGCTATTATGCGGGTTACAGCTATATCGAGCCGTTCCTGGCGCAGGTCGCGCACGTCGACGCAAGCGCTATTACCATGACGCTGACGGCGTTTGGCTGCTCTGGTCTGCTCGGAAGCTGGCTGTTTGGCCGCCTGTTCGATGGGCATCGCTTCCCGTTCTTGGCTATCACGCTCTCCGGCGTGCCGGTGGCTCTGCTGCTCGTGGGTCCGGTCGCATCGTCGCTCGTAGCAGTGCTTGCCGTCTGCGCGCTATGGGGCTGCTGCTCCACGGCCTTTAACGTTGCGTTCCAGGCCGAGCTCATCAAGTACACGCCGGCGGATTCGTCGGCCGTCGCCATGTCGATCTTCTCGGGCCTGTTTAACCTCGGTATCGGCACGGGCACCGCAATCGGCGGCGCCGTGGTTTCGGGTCCCGGTATCGCTTGGATTGGCTTTGCGGGCGGGGCGATTACCGTCGTGGGCGTCATCCTTGCCATCACCGTACTGTTCCCAGCCATACGCCGCGCAAAGCCCGTCGCCTAATCACGTCCTCTCATCAGCTGCGGTGGAATAGCTCCTGTTTAAGGCCTCTGAAGGCCCAAGCAGGAATTATTTCACCGCAACTTATTTTGGGGGAGAGGATACAAGCCGGGCATACAATGGATATCGTTGTGTTGAGCTTACCGGGAGGTTGCTATGTGGGCATACGAGACGACGTTCTATCAGATCTATCCGCTGGGCTTTTGCGGAGCTCCGCGCGAAAACGCCGCTCCCGTTGCCGAGGATGAACTCGCCCAGGCTGCCAACGCTGCGCCCGACCCCGATGCACCCATCATGAAGATCGCCCAATGGGCTGACTACCTGCAAGAACTCGGCGTTGGCGCTGTGCTCATCAACCCGCCGCTCGAATCCGACAGCCACGGCTATGATACGCGCAGCCTGCGCCATGTCGACCGCCGCCTGGGCGGGGATGCCGATTTTGCCGCCGTATGCGAGACGCTGCACGCCCATGGCATCCGTGTGGTGCTCGATGCGGTCTTCAACCACGTCGGCCGCGGCTTCTGGGCCTTCCGTGATGTGCAGGAGCGTAAGTGGGACTCGCCGTACAAGGACTGGTTCCACATTAGCTTTGACGGCGACTCCTGCTATGGCGACGGCTTTTGGTACGAGGGTTGGGAAGGCCATTTTGAACTTGTGAAGCTCAACCTGCAAAATCCCGCTGTGGTCGATTACCTGCTCGAGTCCGTGCGCCGTTGGGCTGACGTGTTTGGCGTCGACGGCCTGCGCCTGGACGTTGCCTATATGCTCGACCGCGACTTCATGCGTCGTCTGCATACCTTTACCCGCGAGCTCAAGCCCGATTTTGTGCTGATCGGCGAGACGCTCCACGGCGACTACAACCAGATCGTCAACGACGAGATGCTTGACTCCTGCACCAACTACGAGTGCTACAAGGGCCTGTACTCCAGCTTTAACTCGGTCAACATGTTCGAGATTGCCCATTCGCTGCATCGCCAGTTTGGCGGCGATCCGTGGTGCATCTACCGCGGCAAACACCTGCTGTCGTTTGTCGACAACCACGACGTGCCGCGCCTGGCGAGCATCCTCACCGACAAGTCGTGCCTGCGTCCCGCCTATGGCATGCTCTTTGGCATGCCGGGCATTCCGTGTGTCTACTATGGCAGCGAGTGGGGAATTGCCGGCGAAAAGGGCGGCCCCGATGGCGACTGGGCGCTGCGACCTGCGCTCGATGAGCCTGCGCCCAACGAGCTGACGGCGTTCATCACGCAGCTTGCGCACCTTCGCTCGGCCGACGACGCGGCGGCCCGTGCTCTCAACTACGGTGCCTATCGCAACGTGGTGATCCAGAACAAGCAGCTGCTGTTCGAGCGCGCCTGTGACGGCGCGACGGTGCTCGTGGCGGTGAACGCCGTGGGCGAGCCTTACACCTTTGGCGCCGGCGAGCTCAACGGGTCCTTTGTCGACCTGCTTGCCGATGGCGTGCCCACGGTCGAGCTGGCTGGCTCCCTTGAGCTTGCGCCCTACGAGGTGCGCTATCTGTTGAGGGCCTAGGCCATGGCTGCGTCCGACGAGGGCTATCAACATATTGAGCATGGGTTTGAACCCGTGTTTGACGAGCGCTCGCGCGTTTTGATGCTGGGGTCGTTTCCCTCGGTGCTCTCGCGTGCCAATGCCTTCTACTATGGCAATCCGCAGAACCGCTTTTGGCGGGTCACGGCGGCGTGTCTCGGTGTGCCTGTGCCGCCCAACGAGGGTGATCCTTTGGCAAGCGGTGAGCCCGCGACGCTCGATGCCTCCATTGCCGCCAAGCGGGCCATGCTGCTGAACGGCGGCGTGGCCCTGTGGGATGCAATCGAGGGCTGCGACATTAAGGGCTCGAGCGACGCGAGCATTCGCAACGTTGTGCCGGCACATATCGAGCGCATTACCGATGCAGCTCCCATTGAGCAGGTGATATGCAACGGTGGTACGGCTGGCCGGCTCTACAAGCGCTATCTACAAGAACGCACCGGGCTGCCCGCCATCGTCCTGCCCTCGACAAGTCCTGCCAATGCGGCTTGGCGTCTTGAGCGCCTTGTCGAGCGCTGGCGCGAGGCAGTTGACTGGGCTGCTCTCTAATTTAGATATTTGATTGAGCATGGGCGCCGAGGCGTTTGATGATGGCGTGCCAGATCGGCGCGGGCAGCGCGGGCTCGACACGCACCATGCCGTCGGCGTTGACGCTACCGGCATCGCCGCCGCCGAGCAGCTGGGCGTGCTCAACTGAGCAGCCCATGCGCACGGCACCCACAAGCTTATCCATCGCTTCCGAAAACGGTCGCCGCAAGAGTCCCATGCGCGGGGAATGGCGAAGCGCTGCGATGCCGCTGCCGGCGCAGATGGCAACGCCGCCACACCACAATTGGTCATGGCGCTCACATGCCTTGTGCAGGCGAACGGCGGTCCCACGCGCCTGCTCAGTGCCCTCTTGTGCGGCTCGAATCGCGGCATAGACGCGCGTTCCCGTACCGCCAAAGCGCTCAAGCGCCTGCTCGATAGCAGTCAACGTCTCATCGTCAGCCACATCTTCAATGGCCAGCACGATGCCATCGGCAACGCTGCCGGCGTCATTTGCCTTCAAGTCGACCGGGCGGGGGAGTGCGGTGCCGGAAAGTTGAGCATAGGCGGCGATGGCATCCTGAAGGTCCCAGAGCAAAAACTCAAGATCGGTGCTATCGGGAATACTGACGTATGCGATCTTCTGCAGCGTTTTTGGTTTATTGGCCTGCTGGTTCGCCTCCATGCCATCTCCTTTCCGGTTGGTTTCCGTTTAGGTTACACCGTCCGGCGGCGTCCCGCCGCGCTATCCTAGTGCAACCCTTACGAAAGGAACGTCATGCGTCTGCCCATGAACACCTCGCTTGCCACGCTCAAGCCCTCCGGCATCCGTCGGATTAACGCACTCGCCGCTCAGCACCCGGGATGCATCGCGCTTGCGCTTGGCGAGCCCGATTTTCCCACGCCCGATGTGATTAGTGCCGAGGTGACCGCCGCACTGGACCGCGGTGACACGCACTATCCGCCCAATAACGGTCGCCCCGCCCTGCGCGAGGCACTGTCCGAATATATGGGTGACGCGGGTCTGGCGTTTTCCGCCGATGAGGTCATCCTGACCGACGGCGCGACCGAGGCCCTGTCGGCAACATTTATGGCTATGCTCAACCCCGGCGACGAGGTCATTATCCCCACGCCCGCCTTTGGCCTGTACGAGAGCATCGTCGTGGCCAACCACGCCAAGGCGGTCTTCTTGGATACGGAGCCTGCGCAATTCCAGATTGACGAGGATGCGCTTCGCGCCTGTGTGACCCCGGCGACCAAGGCCATCGTCATCTGCTCGCCCAACAATCCCACGGGTTGCATCCTCGACACGGCATCGCTCGACGCCGTGGCGCGCGTGGCAGAGCAGGCGGGCATCTACGTAGTCTGCGACGACGTATACAACCGTCTGGTCTATGTGGATGGCTACGAGCGCTTTGCCCAGCGCCACCCGGAGCTGCGCGACCAGACGGTGGTCATCGAGAGCTTCTCTAAGCCCTGGGCCATGACCGGCTGGCGCCTGGGTTGGCTCGCGGCAGCGGCACCCGTCATCGCCGAGATCGCAAAAGCTCACCAATACCTAGTATCGAGTGCCGTCTCCTTCGAAATGGACGCCGCAGCTCAAGCCCTCACCGTCGACCCAACCCCCATGCTCAAAGTCTACCGAGCCCGCCGCGAACGCGTACTCGCAGCCTTAGACGCCATGGATCTCGACGTAGTGGAACCAGCCGGCGCCTTCTACGCCTTTCCCAGCATTAAACAGTACGGCCTAACCAGCGAAGACTTCTGCATTAAAGCCATCAAAGAGGCCAACGTTGCCCTAGTTCCCGGAAACTGCTTCGGAACCGAAGGCCACGTCCGCCTCAGCTATTGCGTCTCCGACAAAGACCTAGACGAAGGCCTCCGCCGCCTGTCCACCTTCCTTTCAACCTTGTAGCCATCAGGGACGCAACGCATCAGCCTACCGACATAAGGGTTATGCGTGGGGCGCGTCGCTCAACGGGCGCGAGGATTCGCAGCAAAGTTACCGCAGCTCCGGTCCGAGGGGCCGGGTTGAGATTTTCGTAGATTCCGCACGAGCCGAAGAGCACTTAATGTGCTCTTCGTGCGAGCCAGGACTTGACCGAGCGAAAATCTCAACCCGGCCCCTCGGACCGGAGCGTATGCAGGGTTTGTGTACGAATCCTCGCGCCCGTTGACCGACGCCAGGGTCCCCGACATAATACTTTCGGTTCACGCACGAATCCGCTGCCAGAGACAGCCGGTGCAAACGGGCATCGCCCGCGAGCTTAATGGGACTTCCCGCCAGCCGAGGTGGTCGAGTAGATATGTCTTCTCGCCCCCGTCGCTCATGCAGCGCGGGGGCTTTCTTTTTGGACATGCCCCCGTCACGTCCTTGTGGCGGACCGTGCCCGGAAAGAATTTGAGGAGGTGTAATTCATGCCCCAGCAGTACAAAATCGACAAGGTTGCAGAGATCGAGTCCCGTATCGCCGAGAACGCCGGTCTGTTCGTCGTCAACTACAACGGTCTGACGGTTAAGCAGGCTCAGGAGCTGCGTCATCAGCTTCGCGAGTGCGGCGCCGAGATGAAGGTCTACAAGAACAACCTGGTCAAGATCGCTCTCAAGAACCAGGAGCAGCCCGAGATCGACGAGATCCTCGCCGGCCCCGTCGCTTATGTGTTCTACGAGACCGAGCCGGTCGAGGCCGCTAAGGCCCTTAAGGACTTCTCCGCTAAGTCCAAGGGCGTCCTTGAGATCAAGGGCGGTATCTCCGACGGCAAGGCCGTTTCCGCCGATGATGTTAAGGCTATCGCCGAGCTGCCCACCAAGGATCAGCTTCTCGGCCAGATCGCCGGTCTCATCTCCGGTTTCGCTCGCGACATCGCTGTCTGCGTCAACGGCGTTTCCTCTGGTCTCGCTCGTTCGATCCAGCAGGTCTCCGAGCAGAAGGCAGCCTAGTTGCTGTTTTCACCCGCGGCGGCAACGCCGCACCCCTGGCGCATTCGCGCCGTGTTTTAACTGATCTCCGTGCATCCGCACGGAAACCGAAAGGACTTAGAAATGGCTAAGCTTACCACCGATGAGATCATCGATGCTCTTAAGGAAATGACCCTTCTCGAGGCTTCCGAGCTCGTCAAGGCTATCGAGGACGCCTTCGGCGTTTCCGCCGCTGCTCCTGCTGCTGTTGTCGCCGCTCCCGCTGCTGGCGCTGCTGAGGCCGAGGAGAAGACCGAGTTTGACGTCGTGCTCGAGGGCTTCGGCGACAACAAGATCCAGGTCATCAAGCCGTCCGTGAGCTCACCAACTTGGCCTGAAGGAGGCCAAGGAGGTCGTCGAGGGCGCTCCCAAGGCTGTTCTCGAGGGTGCCAAGAAGGAGGACGCCGAGGCTGCCAAGGAGAAGCTCGAGGCTGCTGGCGCTGCTGTCACCCTCAAGTAATCAGGCTTTCTCGCCAGATTCCTTTGCAGACGGGGTTCGCATTGCGAGCCCCGTCTTTTTTGTTCAAGACTTTAGTCTGCTGGCCGCGCAGCGGCCAGCTTTAAACCACCCGCTACGCGGGTGGAGACAAACGGCTTTACAAAGCCACCCCTCCGACCGATATTGACGATTGTTCAGGCCGTCAAGAATTCGAGTCGAAGGGGTGGTCGCCA
>JAQEDJ010000110.1 GCA_027669525.1 Coriobacteriaceae bacterium AM48-5
CTTAGAGGTCCTCGCGCCAGAAGGGCATGCTCATGCAGCGCGGGCCGCCACGGCCGCGGGAGAGCTCGGCGGAGGGCACGACGAGAAGGTCCAGGCCCTCCTTGTACAGCACGTCGTTGGTGACGGTGTTGCGGGCGTAGACGCAGATCTTGCCGGGCTCGACGCACAGGGTGTTGGAGCCGTCGTTCCACTGCTCGCGGGAGGCCGCGATCGGGTCGCCGCCGCCGCAGGGGATCAGCTTGACCTGGTCGACGCCGGTGGCGTCCTCCAGGACGTGCTCGAGGGTGTCCTCGATCAGGCGGATGTTCACGTCGCCCGGGTTCTTGCCGGCGGTCAGCTCGTAGACGCGCAGGGTGCCCATGATGGCGGGGTGGATCGTGAACTTATCGACGTCGATCTGGGTGAAGACCGTGTCGAGGTGCATGAAGGCGCGCGAGACGGGGATGTCGAAGGCCAGGATGCGCTCGACCTTGGAGTCGGAGTTCCAGAAGATGTTCTGGGCCATGATGTCGATCGCGGCGGCTGGGTGCGCTGGGAGATGCCGACGGCGAGGGTCTTCTCGTTGATGTTCAGCACGTCGCCGCCCTCGGTGTGGAACTGGCAGTCGCGGCGGAAGTACAGCGAGACGTCCTTGTAGTCGGGGTGGTACTTGAAGATGTACTTGCCGTACAGGGTCTCGCGGTTGCGGGTGACCGAGTACATGCGGTTGAGGTTCACGCCCTCGCCGACGACCGCGAACGGGTCGCGGGTGAAGTAGAGGTTGGGCATCGGGTCGATGATCAGGTCGGACTCGGACTCGGAGTTGACCAGGGAGTCGAGGGTCGTGGACGCCGTGAGGGGCATGTCGATCTCGGCCTTGGTCATGCCGGCCATGGTCTTCTTGACGAACTCGAGGTTGTCCTCGATGGAGTCCAGCTTCTCGCGGACGATCTGCGGCATGTGCTGGCCGCGGATGCCGGCCTCGGCGATGTACTGGTCGGTGAACTCGGCGCGGGCGCCGGGGACCTGGTCGAACACCTCTGCGACGAGGTTCTCGAGGTAGAGCACCTCGACGCCCTGGTCCCTCAGGATCTGGGCGAAGGTGTCGTGCTCCTGCTGCGCGACCTCAAGGAACGGGACGTCGTCGAACAGGAGTCGCTCGAGCTCGTCGGGCGGCAGGTTGAGGAGCTCGTCGCCGGGACGGTGCAGGCAGACCTTCCTGAGCTTGCCGATCTCGGAAGGCACGTGCAGACCTTTCGTCATGGCCTCCTACCTTTCTTTCGGGCC
>JAQEDJ010000111.1 GCA_027669525.1 Coriobacteriaceae bacterium AM48-5
GCCGGGCCCTTACGCCAGCACGCCGAAGAACGCGCCGACGATGCCCACGGCCATGGTGGCCACGATCAGCACCATGGGGTTGATCTTCTTGGACAGCAGCCAGTAGTACAGCCAGAAGGCGAGCATGCCGAGCATGCCGGGCATGATGCCGTCCAGGATGTCCTGGAGGGTCTGGGCGTCCTCGCCCGAGCCGATGGCCACCGGGATGCTGGCCCAGAACATGTCCTTGCACATGGCGCCCACGACCATGACGCCCACGATGCCCACGCAGGTCATGATCTTCTGCATGAGGCCGGTCCTCTGGGCCTCGTCCAGGAAGCCCACGCCCAGCTCGTAGCCCTTGACGGCGCCCCAGACGCGCAGCGCGAAGCCGGGGACGTTGTAGATGAGCAGGAAGGCGATGGGGCCGAAGGGGTTGCCGGCCTGGCACAGGCTGATGCCCACCGCGGCGGCGACCACGCGCAGCGTCGACAGGAAGATGGAGTCGCCGATGCCGGACAGCGGGCCCATGAGGGCGGCCTTGACGTCGTTGACGCTCTCGGGCTCGATCTCGCCGCGGGCGACCTTCTCCTCCATGGCCATCGCGATGCCGCCGACGAACGGGGCGAACTGGACGGTGATGTTGAAGAACGCGCAGTGGCGGTGCAGGGCCTCGGCGTAGTCGTCGGGGCGGCCGGCGTAGATCTTCTTGAGCATGTTGGCGACCATCAGGCAGAAGGCGATGTTCATCTGCTTGTAGTAGGTCCAGGAGAACTCCATGCCCAGGCGCCGGTGTTGAGGGCGCTCTTGACGAGGTCGGAGCGCGTGATCTTGTTCTCGGGACTAGAAGTCATCGTCCTCATCCCCTTCCGCGGAGAGCTGGGGCTGGGCTCCGCCCAGGCCGAGCAGGTCGAACTTGTCGATGCCGATGATGATGGCGATCAGGCGACGCCCAGGACGGGCACGTTGGCGTAGGAGCACAGCAGGAAGCCCAGGAAGTAGAAGGGCACGAGCTGCTTGGTGAGCACCAGGCGGCCGAGCATGGCGAAGCCCATGGCCGGCAGGATGTTGGCGGCAACGCC
>JAQEDJ010000112.1 GCA_027669525.1 Coriobacteriaceae bacterium AM48-5
CCACCAGTCGCTAAAATAATAAAGAAACTGAGTCTTAGAAACAAGACTATGGTAGATTTCTATATCAGCGTCATTAAGCGTTACCGCTATGGTAGATTTCTATATCAGCGTCATTAAGCGTTACCGCAAGGAACTTCTCAAACTCTCAACCCTCATAGTTGCAGATGCTTACTTCTCTACAAGTACATTTGTTAATGGGATAAAGAAAGAAGGTTTCTCTTTGATAAGCCGCTTTCGTGACAATGCTTGTCTCTTTTATGTCTATACTGGTCCACGTACTGGAAAACGTGGTCGCCCCAAGACCAAGGATGGCAAGATTGATATGAAGAATCTTGACCTCACTCGAATGGAGAAGATGGAGATGAAAGATATAGAAGGAACAGCTTATACTTTGATTGCCTATTCCAAGGCACTCAAGTGTAAAGTTAGACTTGTCATCTGGCAGATGCCGAATGGCAAGAAGAAACTATTCTTCTCTACAGACACCTCACTTTCGGGTGAAGAGGTTCTTCTTTATTATAGAACCAGGTTTCAGATCGAATTTTGCTTTCGTGACGCCAAAGGCTATACTGGTCTTATGGACTGCCAGGCTCGCGATAAGTGGAAACTCGATTTTGCTTTCAATGCTTCGTTCACATCACTAAATGTTGCCAAGGTAACTATGAAGGAGATGGGAATGGAATATTCTATGTCTTCATTCAAGTCACTGATGACCAACATTTATCTGGTGAGACGAATTTTTAAAGCATGCGGGTACATCCCGAACCGAACTTTAATTAGCAAGATTTTCAAAGATCTCTCGTGCTTACAGCGTATAGCTGCTTAGCACATTATTGAATTATTAACCGAACTTTAATTAGCAAGATTTTCAAAGATCTCTCGTGCTTACAGCGTATAGCTGCTTAGCACATTATTGAATTATTAACGAACTATTGTGATAAGGCAAAGATTTTTTAAATATATTACGGTTAATTTTCCATAATAAATACCTAGAAATGGGGATAATAAAGAAAGTTCTTTTT
>JAQEDJ010000113.1 GCA_027669525.1 Coriobacteriaceae bacterium AM48-5
ACTTTACCCGAATAAGAAAGCAAGAGAAAATGCTTTGCGAATTATTTTGGTAGTTGTCCGCTTTGTCTACAATCATTTTCTCGCCAAGCGCAAGGAACAGTATGAGCAGACCAGGAAGAGCTCCAACTACTATGAGCAGGCAAAGGAGCTGACTGCAATGAAAAAGACCGAGGCCTACTCCTGGTTAAAGGAAATCAATAGTCAGACTTTGCAGCATGCCTTGCGCCATTTGGAAACCGCCTATGTAAACTTCTTCAAGGGGAGAGCCAGCCTTGCGCCATTTGGAAACCGCCTATGTAAACTTCTTCAAGGGGAGAGCCAGATTCCCACGTTTCCACTCAAAGAAACATGGGGGCAGCTTTGCTGTTCCCCAGCATTTTAAGGTTGAAGGCAACAGAATATTCATCCCGAAATTCAAAGGCGGCATCAGTTCGCCAAGAGTCAGGATGTTTTGGGCGAGTTAAGAAATATGACAGTATCTGTAACACCGGGCGGAAAGTATTATGTTACCATCATGGCGCAGGTTGTGGTCGGGGACTTGGAGAAAACCAATCTGAGTGTCGGCATTGACTTGGGCTTGAAGGATTTCGTGATTACTTCCGATAATGACAGGTACTCATCAAATAAGTTCATCAAGAAGTATTCAAAGAAGCTGGCAACGATGCAAAAGCATCTTTCACGCAAGAAGAAGGGAAGCGGTTCATGGAACAGGCTGCGTATCAAGGTCAATCATGTCTTGCCGCAAGGACAAGCTGCATAAGATTTCCATTGACCTCATTCGCAGATACGATGTGGTGTGTTGCGAGGACCTGAATGTCAAGGGAATGGTAAGAAACCGTCATCTTGCCAAGTCAGTTTCTGATCAGTTTCTGATGCTAGCTGGAGTACATTC
>JAQEDJ010000114.1 GCA_027669525.1 Coriobacteriaceae bacterium AM48-5
TATTATATAAGGTGTAAACCATATTATTTTTCGGAGTCCCAGTCTCCTGTATTTGATTAAACAGATGGTGCGTACAAGAAGAGAAGCGAACTTTTTAAGTCCTGTTCCTAAATCTTCATAGGAAATTCGTCTCTCCAGAAAGGAGTCTCCTGTATTTGATTAAACAGATGGTGCGTACAAGAAGAGAAGCGAACTTTTTAAGTCCTGTTCCTAAATCTTCATAGGAAATTCGTCTCTCCAGAAAGGAGGTGTTCCAGCCGCACCTTCCGGTACGGCTACCTTGTTACGACTTAGCCCCAATTACCAGTTTCGCCCTAGGCCGCTCCTTACGGTCACGGACTTTAGGCGCCCCCGGCTTTCATGGCTTGACGGGCGGTGTGTACAAGGCCCGGGAACGCATTCACCGCGCCATGGCTGATGCGCGATTACTAGCGAATCCAGCTTCGTGGGGTCGGGTTGCAGACCCCAGTCCGAACTGAGACAGGCTTTAAGGATTTGATCCGTTTTGCAAGGGACCGTCTCTCTGTACCTGCCATTGTAACACGTGTGTAGCCCCGGACGTAAGGGCCGTGCTGATTTGACGTCATCCCCACCTTCCTCACACCTTACGGTGGCAGTGTCCCCAGAGTGCCAGCATCACCTGATGGCAACTAAGGAGAGGGGTTGCGCTCGTTATGGCACTTAAGCCGACACCTCACGGCACGAGCTGACGACAACCATGCAGCACCTTCACAGAGACCCCGAAGGGCGTCATTGTCTCCAAATCCTTCCTCTGCAATTCAAGCCCGGGTAAGGTTCCTCGCGTATCATCGAATTAAACCACATGTTCCTCCGCTTGTGCGGGCCCCCCGTCAATTTCCTTTGAGTTTCACCGTTG
>JAQEDJ010000115.1 GCA_027669525.1 Coriobacteriaceae bacterium AM48-5
GCAGAAAATAAAGAAGACCGCATGATGCAACTCTGTCTGCAAACAGTAGATAAGTTGACTGCACGTGGTGTTCCAACCCATCGTATCGCAATTCTCGTGCGCAACAACCGCACCATCCAGGATATCGCAGCATACTTTATGGAGCATTCAGACTATGAGATGGTTTCAGACGAGGCATTCCGTCTCGACGCTTCGCAGGCAGTACAAATACTTTATGGAGCATTCAGACTATGAGATGGTTTCAGACGAGGCATTCCGTCTCGACGCTTCGCAGGCAGTACAAATACTCATCACAGCCCTGAAGCTGCTGACACCACCCTGCCAACGATATTGCCGCGCCACACTCTTGAAGTTTGCCCATACTTATCTGAATGATGAAAAGGTGGTTGAACTGATCACAGAGAATCGACAGAAATTGCAGGAGATGCCTTTACTCGCCTGACCGAAAAATTGTTCACGAAATTGCAGGAGATGCCTTTACTCGCCTGACCGAAAAATTGTTCACGGAACTTCACCTTGGCGAGATAGAAGATATGAAAGCGCAAAGTGCCTACGTATGTGCCTTCTACGACAAGTTGAATTCCTTCCTGACAGACAACAGCAGCGACATCGAGGCGTTTCTCCAGGAATGGGAAAACAATCTTCACGAAAAAAGCATTCATAGTGACGGCATCGAGGGTATCCGACTCATCACCATCCACAAGAGTAAGGGACTGGAATTCGACCATGTCATCATGCCATACTGCGACTGGCAACTGGAGAAAGCCAACACCATCTGGTGTACCCCTCAGGAAGCTCCTTACAACGAACTCCCTCTGGTACCTGTAGATTTCAGTGACCAAACAGATGAAAGGAAGTATC
>JAQEDJ010000116.1 GCA_027669525.1 Coriobacteriaceae bacterium AM48-5
ACATTAAGTGCTTTCCTTTGCGTGCGGAACTCGCGACAAACTTAACCCCCCGCCCTCGGCCCCGGAGACCCTCCCTGCCGTCACATTGTTCGAGCCGTTGTTGTTGCTCGCCGCTTCGCGGCTCGGCGGCCCCGTTCTCCGCGGCGGGGTTGTCTAAGGTTTTTGTTGAAGCTCGGCCATTGGCTCAAATGGAAACGGGGAACGCATCTGCATCCCCCGTTTTTGTTGCGGTTAGTCTAGGTCAATAAACTTGGTGCTTATAATCTTGCCGTCTTTTACTAGCATTCTGGCCATGGTGGGGCCTCGGGTGCCTCGGGGGTAGCTGGCGCTGCCCGGGTTGAGGACTAAGCAACGGCCCACTTGGGCTTCTTTGGTTACGTGGGTGTGGCCGTTGATGGCTACGTCCACGGATCCCACCGGAAGGTCTTCGCGGTAGTGGGCTACGGCGAATTTGAGGCCTTCGTAAGTAAAGAGCGCAAGACGGTCTACATCGGGGCCGTAGTCGCGGTAGTAATCGTTGTTGCCCAGTACGGCCCGCACGGGGGCGATGGTGCATAGGTGCTCGTAGTCCATCTCTGACGTAAGGTCGCCGGCGTGGATAATCAGGTCTGCGCCCTCAAGCTCGTCCAGGAGCGCAGGCGATAAATAGCCGTGGGTGTCCGAGATGATGTCGATACGCTTGGCGCTTGCACTGTTCATGGGATCCCTTCCGCAAAAAAACGATTCGGCAGATACATACAAAAAAGGCCCCACGCTCCGCAGACGATGGGTCTACAGGGCTGCGGGGCCAGTGTGCTAGAGGCTCAGGGCCTTCTTGAGCGGCACGACGCGGCGGCGCGAAACCGGCACGCGTT
>JAQEDJ010000117.1 GCA_027669525.1 Coriobacteriaceae bacterium AM48-5
CATAAATACGCTCACGGCTCTTGGCATTCCACCAACAATGCAATATTGTAGCAGCAGTTGGCGCACCAACAATGCAATATTGTAGCAGCAGTTGGCGCATTCTTTCGTGGATGGCTTCTTGTACTGGAGTCTTTTCTTCCAGGCAGCGATGCAGGTAGTCGATGGTCATTTTCTTAATGCCATTTGCCCAGAGCCATTCCTCAAAATCCATTGGATACATGTCTATGATAGTCTCGTAACCAACAGGAATTGGAGCCTCTGACGAAGCATTGGTATGGTAACCAGTCTCGTAACCAACAGGAATTGGAGCCTCTGACGAAGCATTGGTATGGTAACCGCTGACTCCCAGCAGGGAACCCGTACCGATGACATCGTATCTGCCATCCGTCTTGAAGAATTTCAAGGCTGTGCGAGCACGTGGGCATTCCTGTATCTCGTCAAAGATGGTCTTGAAGAATTTCAAGGCTGTGCGAGCACGTGGGCATTCCTGTATCTCGTCAAAGATGATACAGGTTTTGCCCGATACGAAATTGGCATCAGGTATTAAGGTAGAAAGTGTCATGCAGAGAAGATCGATGTCCAGGCCACCATCAAATACCGACTTGTATTCTGGGTGCTGGAAAAAGTCAATATACACAACATGCTCATAATTCTTATGGGCAAAAAGTCAATATACACAACATGCTCATAATTCTTATGGGCAAAATCGAGTACAGAGAA
>JAQEDJ010000118.1 GCA_027669525.1 Coriobacteriaceae bacterium AM48-5
AACCACCCGCTACGCGGGTGGAGACAAACGGCTTTACAAAGCCACCCCTCCGACCGATATTGACGATTGTTCAGGCCGTCAAGAATTCGAGTCGAAGGGGTGGTCGCCATGGCCCAGAAGGCCTACAGCCTTTCCCACACGAAGTGGATGTGCAAGTACCACATCGTGTTCACGCCGAAGTATAGGCGCAAAGTGATCTACAACCAAATCAGGAGCGACATAGGGGAGATCCTCAGGAAGCTGTGCGAGTACAAGGGGATCGAGATAATCGAGGGGCACCTGATGCCCGACCACGTGCACGTGCTGCTGGCGATCCCGCCGAAGTACAGCGTCGCGAGCGTCATGGGCTACCTGAAGGGGAAGAGCTCGCTGATGATATTCGACAGGCACGCCAACCTCAAGTACAAGTTCGGCAACAGGAAGTTCTGGGCGGAGGGCTACTACGTGTCCACCGTCGGCCTGAACGAGGCGACGATCGCCAAGTACATCAGGGAGCAGGAGTCCCACGACATCGCACTGGACAAGCTGAGCGTGAAGGAGTACGAGGACCCCTTCAAGAGGGGGTGATGCTGCCGGTTCGACCGGCGCGCCACGGGTCAAGATGCACTAGGCCTGGACGAAGTCCGGGCCCGCGCCTTTAGACGCGAGCCCGGGGCCCGTGGGTTATACCCTAAGAGCAAACCACCCTTTTTAAGGGTGGTTCTGATTT
>JAQEDJ010000119.1 GCA_027669525.1 Coriobacteriaceae bacterium AM48-5
TCAGCAAAGCTTGGCATATTGACGCCTTACCTTCTCGTAGGGCCGCTTGCGATTCTGCCATCAACTTCTTATAGTGCTCTACGTCTTTCTGAGATTTGGAAGTGCGATATTTGATGATGAAAGCCTTTAATCTTTCTGAGATTTGGAAGTGCGATATTTGATGATGAAAGCCTTTAATTTCTCAGAAACGGAATCGGCTAAAATCTTGCAAATCAATGGGTCTTGTGCGGTGGCAAAGACTGTAATCATACCAGATTTTTTGTCGATATCTATACGGATGTTGTTTCGTACATCTTTCACGATGCCGTCTTCCTTCTTGGTACATCTTTCACGATGCCGTCTTCCTTCTTGGTGAGCATATAGGGAATGATTTTTTCGAGGCTTTTCACTGCAGTCTCCTCATGGCTCAGCAAGTTGCTCATACTCTCCAAGGATTTTTCCATCCATGACTTTTTCTTATACATAGTCAAGTATGTATAGTAGTTAGTATGGGGAGGAAGGTTTTCCTTGATAGCTTTCACTTGAATCCGAAGCAAATCTACCACAAACTTGTTGTCGTTCATCAAGTCTGGATAGAGTAAAGGTGTGATGGCATCAGAGGATTGCATATTGTTCAAGTCTATTCCAAACGAGGATGCCAGCGAACCGAGTGCGCCACCCGATATAGAAGTGTTCTCCACTTCTGGTGCCAAG